>JAFDDG010000128.1 GCA_019310965.1 Deltaproteobacteria bacterium | reverse complement strand
CCAGGAGGCCGGTTTTCGCGGGGTGGAGATCAGCACCTCAGCCAGCCATTTTCTACCGACGTTCTTGAATCGGTTCTGGAATCAGCGAGAAGACCAATACGGATCTCAGTCGATCGAGAACCGTGCGCGCCTGATGTGCGAAATCATCCATGAGTCCAAAGAGCGGGTCGGGGAAGGTTTCAATATTGGCGTGATGATGAACGTCGTCGAATCCATGCCCGGTGGCTTGACCTACCCAGAGAGCATTGGCATCGCCATGCTGTTCGAGGCCGCGGGTGCCGCCTACATTCACGGGCGCGCCTTCATCTTTGCAAGCGCAACGACCTTCTGGCCGGAGCAGGAGTTCCATCCCGAGCTGACGCCCCAAGCAAAGCAGATCCTGGACCTGCGTGGCGGGGGGAAAGCTGCATTTCGCAAGGCGACAGCCAAGCTGAAAGAAGCGCTTTCGATTCCCGTGATGACCGTCGGCAATATCGACCCCGAGACGGGTGAAGACATCCTGCGCAGGGGCGAGGCCGATCTGATCGGTCTCTGTCGGCCGTTGATGGCGGACCCTCAATTGCCGAACAAGCTGGCGGAGGATCGCCCCGAAGACATCACTCCCTGCACCCACTGCATGGCCTGTCTACAGCGTTGGATCGTCGGTCGCTCGGTTGCGTGTCGAGTGAATGCCAGCGTCGGTGATGTCGATCGCTACACGCCCGCCGAGCAATCCAAGAGGCTGCTGGTCGTTGGTGCCGGGCCAGCGGGAATGGAGGCTGCACGCGTGGCGGCGAGACGAGGCCACCGGGTAACGCTGATCGACCGAGAGAGAGCTCTCGGTGGGCAGATGTTGCTGGCGTCTGCCATCAAGGGCAAAGAGCCAGAGAATCTCGAAGAGCTGATCGAGTACTACCGGATTCAATTGAGCAAGCTCTCGGTAGGACTGCAGCTGGGAACGGAGTACTCGGCCGAGCTGCTTCAGACCGAGCAGCCCGATGCAGTGGTGTTCGCGACGGGCCCAACGATCGAACCCATCGCCGTGCCGGCCGGCGACAGCAAGATCGTGGTGCACAGTGCATCCCTGATGGACGCGCTGAAGAGGGCGATCCGCGCTGCGGGCGCTGGAGCCATTCACACGCTGAGCAAAGCCTGGCTGCCCCTGGGAGATCGGGTGGTGATCGTGGGCGGTGGTTATCAAGGGTGTCAGCTTGCAGAGTTTCTGATCAAACGCGGGCGCAAGGTCTCTCTGGTGGAAAAGGGACCAACGATCGGTGACGGCGTCGTTCCTCACAACCTGATGAAGCTGATGTTCTGGTTCCAGAGCAAGGGCGTCGGGATGATCACGGAGGCGGAGATCGAATCGATTGCGGGCAGCAGCGTGTCGCTGCTCAGCGGCGACCAGCGGCACTCTCTGGAGGCGGACAGTGTGATCTTCATCGATACGCCAGTACCCAATGCCCGCCACGTCGACGAGGCCAGCAATCTCGTGGGAGAAGTTCACCGAGTGGGTGGCAGTCGAGAGCCGGGGATGATTCTCGACTCCATCGCCGACGGGTATCGCATTGGGCACCTCGTCTAGTGTCCTGAGTCCCTCGGCCGAGAGCCGAGACCTCGCGCGCGGAGCGGCTGGGGAATTCCTGCTGAGCGGTCCGTAACACGCCCCCGTCTGCAGGGCGCGCCGAGACTGGGTTACTGTGCGGTCCGTGCAGTGGTTGCGGAAACTGAGTCCCATCGCGCGGGTGCTTCTCGGCCTCGCGCTCGGCATCCTCACGGGCCTCTTCTTCGGCGAACCCGTGGGCGCACTCTCACTGGTGGGCGACGCGTACATCCGCCTGCTGCAGATGACGGTTCTCCCCTACATCCTGGTGTCGCTGGCGGTCGGACTCGGCGGGCTCAACGCGGCCATGGCGCGTCGCATCGGACTCGGGGGCGGGAGCATGATTCTCGTGCTCTGGGGGGTCACGCTGGCGACGCTGCTCTGTCTTCCGCTGGCCTATCCCGACTGGACCTCCGCCACGTTCTTCAGCTCGAGCCTGGTTGCAGAGCCGGCGCCCTTCGACCCGCTGGGGCTCTACATTCCCGCGAATCCGTTCTACTCGCTCGGCCACACGGTCGTCCCCGCAGTCGTCCTGTTTGCGATCGCACTCGGTCTCGCGCTGATCTCGGTCGAGGAGAAGCAGGGTCTGCTGAACGGCCTGCACAATCTGAGCAAGGCCCTGATGAAGATCGCATCGTTCGTGGGGAAGATCGCGCCGATCGGCATCTTCGCGATCGCTGCCTCTGCAGCCGGTACTCTCCGCGTGGAAGAACTCAGCCGCCTGCAGGTCTTTCTCTGGGTCTATCTCGCGGCGTGGAGCGTGCTTGCCTTCTGGACCCTGCCCGTGCTGGTCGCCTGGGCGAGCCCCTTTTCCTACCGGCAGGTGATACGCGAGGCACAGGTGGCGATGGTCACCGCGTTCGCGACGGGCACCGTGCTCGTCGTTCTTCCGATGATTTCCGAGAGCTGCAAGAAGCTGCTGCGCGAGCGGGGCCTCGACAGTGCGGAGGGAATGACGACGGTCGACGTGCTGGTGCCGACCGCCTACAGCTTCCCGAGCGCCGGAACCCTGCTGGGGCTGGGATTCGTGCTCTTCGCCGCCTGGTATGTGGGGACGCCGCTCTCCCTGGAGCAGTACCCCTCGTACACCCTGCTGGGGGCTCTCACGGCGTTCGGGTCGATGGCCGTTGCGATCCCCTTCATGCTCGACTTCTTCGGGCTCTCGGCGGACCTGTTCCAGCTCTACCTGCTGGGCAGCGTCGTCACCGCGCGCTTTGCCACCGCGATGGCCGCACTCCACGGCGTCGCCGTGTGCCTGTTGGGAGCGAGCCTGGTGATGGGCCGGCTGCGGCCTCGGGCCCTGCTGCGCGTGTGCGCGATCAGCGTCGCGGGCACTGCGGCGCTGATGATCGGCATGCGCCTGCTGATGACTGCCGCCATTCCCAACGTCTACACGGGGGAAGAAGCGTTCGTTTCCATGCCGCTGCTCGCCGAGCCCGTCAGCGCGAGACAGCTGGAACGGCCCACACCGCTTTCGGCAGACCAGCTGTCGCGGCCGAGACTCGAGGTGATTGCCGATCGAGGTCGCATGCGAGTCGGCTACCCGCCAGATCGTCTGCCCTTCGCCTACCGATCCGGTTCGGGCGAGGTCGTCGGCTTCGATCTCGATCTCGCTCATCGGCTGGCCCGCGACCTGGGCGTCGGACTCGAGCTCGCCCGGGTCAGCTGGGACGACGGGGTCGCCGCCCTCGAGGACGGCGGGCTCGACATCTTGGTGGGCGGCATCGCGGCTACGCCGCGACAAGCCACGCGCGTCGCCTTCACCAGATCCTACCTCGACATGTCCCTCGGCTTCGTCATCCGCGATAACCGCCGCAACGAGTTCCCGAACATGGCGTCCCTCGCGGTCCCGGGGCTTCGCGTGGGGGTGGCTCGATCGGGCTACTACCAGAACCGGCTTCGAGAGTTCCTTCCCGCGGCCGAGATCGTCACGGTCGGCTCGCCGAGAACGTTCTTTCGCGGCGAGGCCGACATCGACCTGATGGGCCTCGCCGCGGAAGCCGGTGCGGCCTGGACCCTGGTGTACCCCGACTACAGCGTCTTCGTACCTCGCGACCTGCGCGTCAAGGGCTCGACCGCGTTCGCCCTGCCGATCGGCCAGGCCGACTTCTTTCGCTACGTCGACACCTGGCTCACGCTCGCACAGAAGGGAGGCATCGTTGCGCGTCTGCAACGACACTGGATCGAGGGCCGGCAGGAGGAGCTTCGCGAGCCTCGCTGGTCCATCCTGACGAACGTACTCGGCTGGGGCCTCGACGAAGAAGCCCACAGCCCCTAGGAGGAAACGGATATGTGTCGCTGGCTCGCCTATTCGGGTAAACCGCTCGCTCTGGAGAAGTTCATCTTCGAGCCCGAGCACTCGTTGATCGATCAGAGCCTGTCCGCGACGATGGCACCCAACCCGACCAACGGCGATGGCTTTGGCGTGGGCTGGTACGGCAAGGCGGGCGATCCGGGACGCTATCGCGCGATACAACCGGCCTGGAACGACCCCAACCTGCGCGAGATCGCGCATCACATCGAGTCGCCGCTCTTCCTGGCCCACGTCCGCCGTTCGACCGGCACGCCGGTGCAGGAGTCGAACTGCCATCCGTTCCGTCACGGCCAATGGCTGTTCGTGCACAACGGCTTGATCTACGGCTACGAGAAGATTCGCCGAGATCTGCTCCTGGAGATCGACCCCAAGCTCTTTTCCCAGGTGGCGGGCAGCGCGGACTCCGAGGTGTTGTTCTACCTGGCGCTCACCTACGGTCTTCCCGCCGATCCGCTCGGCGCCCTGGAACGGACGGTCGGGCTGGTGGAGAAGCTCGGCCGCGAGGCGGGTTTCGACAACCCGATGCAGATGACCGTGGGCGTTTCCGACGGGCGCACGCTCTGGACCATCCGCTACTCGAGTGTGGGCGACTCGCGCACCTTGTTCTACAACACGGACGTCAGCGCGTTGCGAGAGCTCTACCCGGACAACCCCCGGTTGCACGGGATCGACGACGACGCGCGCGTGGTCGCCTCCGAGCCGCTCGGATCGCTGAGCGGCGTCTGGAATCCCGTCCCCGAAGCCACCGCCAGCATCATCGGCGGCGGCCGGATCGAGCACGTTCCGTTCTCGCCGAGCGCTGCCTGACCCGTGGCGCGATCCGCGACGGCCCGGCAATGGCGGTGATCCCGCCATTCTCTCAGCGCCCGCAGGAGCCGGTCACCCCCCCAAGAAAATCGCGAAGCGCGGCGGAGCCTCGGCAGGTAGCATGGGGGGCATGCGAGGTCTCCGAGCTGGAAGCGGGCACACGACGAGTCGGCGCTGGGCCGCCTGGCGCTGGGCCGCCACGGCACTGCTGCTCTGCATCGGCATCGGGCTGGCGACCGAGGCTCCGCGCGCGCAGACGCGCGCGCGCGAGGAGGAGGGGCCGCGGGACCCGAACCCGGTCTTCGACCGGCGCGAGGTCGAAGAAATGCAGCGCCAGCGCGCGGACGCGCTGCGCCGGAACATCGAGATCGAGCACGACCTGCGCCGACTGGAGACGAACCGGGTGCTCCGACGCCAGAGCCCGACGAGATGGAACCTCTGGTACTAGAGGCCGGCGGTCAGGAGGGCGGGCCCGCGTCGCTCTGCTCGCTCGCAAGGCTCCTCGCCTCCGCCAGCTGCTCCTCGGTCATCGCCGGCTCGAGCACCTCGAGCGCCCGGGTCGCGAGCGGGTTGCCCGCGGCCGCGCTCAGGCTGAACCACATGTGCGCGCGCACCAGGTCCGCGGACTGATCCTTGCCGACGGCCCAGGCGAGCCCGAGGTTGAACTGGGCGTCGCCGAGATCCTGGTCCACAGCCTTGCGATACCACTCGCGGGCCAGGGCATCGTCCTCCTCCACGCCTTCGCCGCTGTCGTAGAGGATGCCCAGGTTGAGCTGCGCCGGACCGTGACCCTGCTCGGCGGCCGCCCGGTACCACTCGACCGCCTCGGCATCGTCCAGCACCACGCCCACACCCGCGTCGAGCATGACGGCGAGGTTGTATTGGGCCTCGGCGAGGCCCTGCTCGGCAGCCGCCCGGTACCAGCGCGCCGCCTCCTCCGCATCCGGCTCGACGCCGCGGCCCGTCTCGTGGGCGAGCCCGAGGTTGAACTGCGCCGGCGCAGAGCCGGCCTCGGCAGCGCGGCGATACCACGCCAGCGCCTCGGCTGCGTCGGCGGCAACTCCCTCGCCGCGACGGTGCGCGTCGCCGAGCGCGAGCTGGGACGGGACATACCCGGCCTCGGCGCCACGCGTGTGCCACTCGAGCGCCGCCGTGGGATCCGCCGGCACCCCGCGCCCCAGCCCGTGGAGGACACCCAGGCCCCAGTACGCCTGGGGCAGCTCCTGGTCCGCCGCCAGGTGCACCCAGCGCAACGCCTCCGCGTCGTCGCGCTCCACACCTTCGCCGCGCGCGTACATCGCCGCAAGGTTGAACTGCGCGTTGGCATCGCCGGCCTCGGCCGCCTCCCGGTACCAGCGCGCCGCCTCGACGTCGTCCTCGGGCACTCCGACGCCGCCCGCATACGCGTCGCCGAGCGCGAGCTGGGACGGGACGAACCCGGCCTCGGCGCCACGCGTGTGCCACTCGGTGGCCGTGGCGGCGTCCCGCGCGACGCCGCGCCCATCGCCGTAGAGCAGGGCCAGGCCCCAGTACGCCTGGGGCAGCTCCTGGTCCGCCGCCAGGCGCACCCAGCGCAGCGCCTCGGCGTCGTCGTGCTCCACACCTTCGCCGGTCGCATACATCACGGCGAGGTCGAACTGCGCCTCGGCGTTGCCGCCGTCGGCCGCCTTGCGGTACCAGCGCAGCGCCTCCGCGTCGTCCTCGGCGACCCCGTCGCCGTTGGCGTAGCGCGCGCCGAGCGCCCGCTGGGCATCGCCGTGGCCGAGCCGGGCGAAGAGGCGCGTGGCGTCCACCTCGCCACAGCCGAGGGCTCCCGCTGTGAGCAGCCCTGCGACGGCCAATCCCGTGCACGTGATCCGGTGTGTGCGATGCATCGGGGCCAGAGCCTATCGCACCAGAGCCACTGCTTGCTGGCCACCCAGGCCCCGAGCGCCCGCTACCGCGCGGAGCCCGTTGAAATCCCTCCAGGCCCCTCGGGCACAAGGGTCGCAACGGCTACCGATCGGACGTACCGGAAACACGGCTTGAACGCCCTCTCTCCCTGAGATCGTCGCACGGCAGCGACCCGCTGAGCTCCAGTCCGGCGCGGACAACGCTCGCCCGCTCCGCGGCTCGAGCAGGCGTGAGCTTGCGTCGTGACCCGCCCCCCGGTTTAGCCCGCGTTCTATGGTTGGACCGACCGCGCTTGCGGACTGGAGCCCGGTCGGTGAAGACCACCTTCTCGGGTCGTTGGCGAACGGAGTCCGGCCGGATTCGCAAAATCATGCTCGAAAAGGAGTCTGTTACTCTCGGCCCATGTCGAACTACCGGCAACACATCGCCCTGGTTCGCACCCTGTGCGCGGGAACCGAGGCGCTCTGCGAGGAGCTTCACGGAATCACAGAGTCCGAACAGAACTCCTTCCTGGAGTTCCTTCGGCAGCAGCAATTGGGGCCGTGGCTCAATCCCGTCTTGGCCGATGAGGCTGCGAACGAAGCGCTTCCGCCTGCATTTCTCGAGCGGCTGCGAAGATTGAGTTCGAATTGTGAGGCGCGCACCATCGCGGTGATCTCCCAGGCCCGTGAGCTGCAACGTGGGCTCCTGGATCGGGAAATCGAAGCACTCTTCTTCAAA
>JAFDDG010000007.1 GCA_019310965.1 Deltaproteobacteria bacterium | reverse complement strand
GTAGCTCGTGTCTTCACTGAGGGGGATCACGCCAGCGAGCCGCGCGCCGGTTTCGAGGCAGCCCCAGAACACGACAGGTGCCACGACCGCAAGAGCGATGGCGGCGATTCGCTCGCGACCCGGAGTCGGCATGGCGGTCGAGTCTAGCCATTCTCCGAAACGGCGACACGATCCGCTTCCCCGGAGAACGGGCCACTCGGTCGCTTCGGGGTAGAATACGGACACGACCGAAACGGGAGCACGGCCCATGAGCGCGAACGGCAGCACCGAACACATCCGCACCTGCCACCTCTGCGAGGGCATGTGTGGCTTGCGGGTGACAGTGAAGGATGGGCGGATCGAGAAGGTCCGACCCAATCCGGAGGATGTGTGGAGCCGCGGCTACATCTGTCCCAAGGGCACGGCCCTCGGCTACCTGCACCACGATCCCGACCGACTGCGTGCTCCGTTGGTGCGTGACGGTGACGAGTTCCGCGAGGTGTCCTGGGATGAGGCGTTCGCGGAAGTCGAGCGCCGCTTGCGCTCGGTGATCGAGACGCACGGCATGGATGCGCTGACCGCCTACATCGGCAATCCCACCGCGCACAACTTCTCGTTGTCGCGCTACGTGGCCGCCTTTGCGCCGATGTCTGGCATCTCGCCGATCTACTCGGCGGGCACCGTGGACCAGTGGCCGAAGAACGTGTCGAGCGCGCTGCTCTACGGCGGCATGTGGACCTTCCCGCTGCCGGATATTGATCGCACCGACTACCTGATCGTGATGGGTGCGAACCCGCACGCCTCCCAGGGAAGCCTGCTGGCCGCGCCGGATGTGTTGGGGCGTCTGGATGCGATCCGCGAGCGGGGTGGCAAGGTGATCGTGATCGATCCGCGCCGCACCGGCACCGCCGACCGCGCCGACGAGTGGCTCGCGATTCGTCCGGGCGCAGACGCCGCACTGCTGTTGGCCTGGGCGCAGGTGCTCTTCGAAGAAGGGCTCGTCGATCTGGGCCAGCTGGCAGGGCGCGTGAACGGCGTCGACGAGGTGCGCGCGCTGTGCGCCGACTTCACCCCCGAAGCGGTGGCGGAAACCTGTGGCATGGCCGCGGGCACGATTCGCCGCATCGCCCGCGAATTTGCGGCTGCGGATACGGCGGCCGTGTATGGGCGCATCGGCTTGTGCACCCAGGAGTTCGGCACGCTGGCCTCCTGGCTCGTCGACGTGCTGAACGTGCTCACCGGCAACCTCGACAAGCCCGGCGGCGCGATGTTCGGCAAGCCACTGGCCTGGTCGTTCGTGACGCTGCGTCCGCCGGAGTTCGCCGAGGGCTTCGAGTTCGGCCGCTGGAAGAGCCGTGTGCGAGGCGCGCCGGAAGTGCTCGGCCAGGTGCCGGTATCGTGCCTCGCCGAGGAGATCGTCACGCCCGGTGAGGGTCAGATCAAGGCGCTCGTCATGATCGCCGGCAACCCCGTGCTCTCGGCGCCGGATGCGGGCCAGCTCGATGCGGCCCTGCCGGAGCTCGAGTGCATGATCGCTGTCGACAACTACCTGAACGAGACCACCCGACACGCCGACGTGATCTTGCCGGGGCTCTCGCCCTTCGAGCAGCCCCACTACGACGAGCTGATCTGGGCCTGGGCGATTCGCAGCGCGGGCAAGTATTCGCCAACGCTCTTTGAGCCCGAGGAGGGCCGTCCCGCGGAGTGGCAGATCCTGCTCACCCTGGCGGCGATCATCCAGGGGCAGCCGGCGGCAGAGGTCGACACCGACGCCCTCGACCAGCTCTTCTTCTCCGGTCTCGTGGCAATGCTGACCCAGCGAGAGGGCTCGGCGATCGAGGGTCGCGACCCGGGCGAGATCACAGCCCAGGCCGGCGAGCCGGGGCCCGAGCGGCTGCTGGATCTCACCCTGCGCACGGGGCCGTGGGGCGACGCGTACGGCGCCAACTCCGACGGGCTCACTCTTGCGAAGCTGAAGCAAGAGCCCAACGGCATCGACATGGGGCCGCTGGTGCCGCGGCTCGACGAAGTGCTCGAGACGGTCTCGGGCAAGATCGAGCTCGCCCACGACTACATCCTGGGCGACGCGCCGCGGCTGCGGGAGCGTCTGGCGCGCGAGGAGGAGCCGCTCGTGCTGGTGAGTCGGCGGGACGTGCGCTCGAACAATTCATGGATGCACAATGTGCCGTCGCTGATGACGGGCAAGGATCGTTGCACGCTGTTGATCCATCCCGACGATGCCGGCTCGCGGGGTCTCGAGGCAGGCAAGATGGCGTGCATTACCTCCCAAGCCGGCAGCCTGCAGGTGGCGGTGGAGATCTCCGACGAGATGATGCCCGGCGTCGTGTGCCTGCCCCACGGTTGGGGTCACGACAAGCCGGGGGCTCGGCTCGAGGTCGCGGCCGCGCACGCCGGTGTCTGCAACAACCTGCTGGCGCCGGGCGAGCTCGTCGACGTGCTCTCGGGCAACGCGATCGTGAACGGCATTCCGGTGGAAGTGGCGCCGGTCTAGCAACGGCGCATCAGAGGCGAGGCCCGGCGGGAAGCCAGAGCATCGAGTGCATGCGCGAACAGGATCGCCGGCATGCGGAGTCCGAAGTCTGCTGTGACCCCGATGGCACTCTGGCAAGGGCGATGGAGAGCCCCTTTCCAGACTCTGATGACCGCCTTCGCGTCGAATACTTAGGCCACGCTCGTCGAGAGTGGGTGTCGGGGGGTTCGGTGTGGTGCTGTTCGAGGAACTAGCGTCGATTCCGCGCTGATCGGCGGTGCGGCAGGCCCGGAATTCGGGAGCAGCTTCCGTCCGGTGCACAGACCAGCCGCGATTGCGTGTGGACCCGCGCGGCGCTCGGCAGGAAGAGGTAGCGCCCGCGGTCGCCGGGCTGCAGCCCGGCGCTCAGCAGGTAGAGACCGCGCGGAAGTCGATCCATCGAGAAACTTCCGTCGGGTCCCGTGAGCAGCTGAAGCTGCAGATTGCCGGCGTGGCTCCATGCCCGGAGATGGATCGGCAAGGCGGGCAGTGGGTCTCCTTGGCGATCCAAGAAGGTTCCGCCGATTTCACTCCAGCCGACCGGCGTCTGTGGCCGGCTGTCCGATAGTCCGATCGAGAAGAGCTCGAGGTAGGGGCCGGTCTGGAGACCGGTGAGGACGAGGGGCACGTGCTCCAGGACCTGGGAGAAGTCGAAGATCATTCGGCCTTCCGGCATGGTCAATGCGTAGTGTCCGGCCGGAACGTTCGGAAATCGGAAGCTCCCGTCCGACGCAGTCACGACCTGCAGTCTGGTCACCTGGCCGCCCTCGTTCACACCGTTCAGCTGCAGGGGCAGCCCGGAGACCGGCACGACTGCTGGAAACCTTCGTAGCCTGCCGGCGACCTCCATCACCGTGGCCGGCTGCGCACGTTGCTCGAGCTCTGTGGTCAGCATTTCCGAGAGCCTTGCCACGACCCCTGGATACTGATCCGCGACGTCGAATTCCTCGAACGGGTCCCTGTCTATGCGGTAGAGCTCGTGCTCGTCGCGATCGAAGTACGCGATGTAACGCCACCTGCGTGTCCGTACGTAAGCGGCGTCTTCGAAGCGTATGAAGCCTGGACCTGGATTGGATTCCTCTTCTCGCACGCGCAAGGTCGTCGTGGAGCTGAACACCGCGTTGCGACCAGGGCCCCGTCTGCCCTCGCTGCGCTTGCGCAGCGAGGTACCCGAATGGTCGGGCGGCAGCGCGACGCCTGCATAGTCGAGTAGCGTGGCGTGCAGGTCCTCGAACGTTGCGAGGCCTGAGTCTCGACGACCTGACCGCACGTGTCCCGGCCAGTGAATGATAGTGGGCGCGCGGTAGCCGAGTTCGTACATCGAGGCCTTTCCGCGGGGGCCACCGATCCACGGTCCCAGGAAGTGGTTCTGGTCCGGCTCCTGTTCCCAGCCGTTGTCCGACACGTAGACGATGATTGTGTCGCGCTCCAAGCCTCGGGCGCGCAGCTCGCCGAGCATCTCGCCGATCAGCCGATCGAGGCGAGTGATGTTGGCGTAGTAGAGCACCGCCGGCTCGACCAGCCCGAGTGCGCGGTAGGGGGCCTGGAGCTCGGGCGGCGGATCGAGAGGTAGGTGCGGGATCTTTGGTGCAAGCCACAGAAAGAAGGGCGTTTCACCTACTGTGTCGAGAAAGTCGGTCAGTGGCTCGATCGAAGGGCGGCCGAAGCGGTCGCCGAGGCTCCCGAAATTGGGATCGACGATCTTGGTGGTGCCCGCTGTGAAACCAGCCCTCCAGAACGAGCCTTCCCAATGCTTGCCGGCCTGGAAGCTGAGATAGCCGCGTCGTGCCAACTGCCTCGGGAGCGTCTGGTAGCGTCGAACCTCGAAGCGCGGAGAAAGCGGGGAGCCGAACGTGACGTTTGTGCGTTCGTACTGTGCCTGCCACGCGGCGCCGTCCATGCCGCTCAGCAGGGTCTGGAGCGCCGGTCTACAGACAGCGGCCGATGAGAAGACGTGGGTGAAGACGGTGCCGTCCGCGGCGAGGGCGTCGAGATACGGCGTCGCGACGGTGTCGTTCCCCATGAACCCCGAGTAGGGCCAGCCGTGGTCGTCGCCGATGATCAGGACCAGATTCGGCGGACGCTTCAGCCGTTGCACGCGTGCCACCGCGTCGGGTCCAATACTGACGAGCAGCAGAGTGACGCCGATTCCGATCCGGCCGAGACATTTCCAGAGCTTCAGCACACTCGCTCCATCATTGCGCGGCCGGCAGTATACCAGCGTTCCATCAAGGGAGACTCGATGCACGCGCCTGCTGGCCCGCAGCGTGCAGCGCTGCCAATTGTTCTGGGTCCTGCGAATACAGCACTTTGCTGTGCCTGTTGCACATTGTTTGTGCGTCCAGCCGCAACCCTCGTAGCTTGCCCCACGTCGAGGGCTGCAGTCATGCGGGTCGCCGATTGGAGGTTCTTGCGGCCCTTCGATGGTGGGACGCATGTCTTATGAGGCGGCCTCTAGCTGACCGTTGCCAGCTGGCGCATGCGCACGCTGCGCAGACGGTTGATTGCTGCGGCGATCTCGAAGCGACGCGGGCGCGCGAAGTTGCCGGGATGCCGCTCGCCCCTGCGCCGGGGGTCGAGGCCGTCGAGCCCTTCGCTGTCGAAGAGCGCCTCGATCTCGTCGACGATCTCGCACAGGCTGCGGCCGTCCGCCATCCAGCGCGTTGCGGCCAGATGCAGGGCAAAGCCGACGGCGCGGGTCTGCGAACGATCGAGCAGTTGCTCGACCCCGCGCAGGTCGATGCTGTGCTCGCCGAATGCCAGCAGATCTCGTTCCCGAACGTCGATCTTCACGTCGCGGCGGCCCCGGGAGGCGTCGAGGCTCTCCGCGATCGGGCAGCGCGGCGTGATCGCGCGCAACGCGTGGCTGGCCTCACGCGTGCGTCCGGACGGCGCTGCCGCGGCGATGCGGTGTGCCTCGGCCGTCGCATCCTCGGGCAGGAACTCGCGCATGGCGATTACCCGGTCGGCCACGTCGAAGTAGTCGCCGCAGCCGCCCATTACCAGGACCGTCGAGACGCCGTGGACTTCGTGGATCTCCTTCACCCGCTCGAGAAAAGGCGTGATCGGCTCGTGCGCCTTGGCGACGAGGGCCTGCATGCGGGCGTCCCGCACCATGAAGTTCGTGGCCGAGGTGTCCTCGTCGAGCAGCAGCCCGCTGGCGCCGAGCTCGAGCGCCTCGACGATGTTGGCAGCCTGGCTCGTGCTTCCCGATGCGTCGTCCGAGCAGAAGCCCTGCGTGCTGCGGCCCTGCGGCAGCTCTCCGATGAATGCGCTGATGTCGACCTGCTCGACGCGACGCCCGTCTTCGGCCCGCACCTTCACCAGGGCCAAATCGCTGACACACCACTCCCGGCCGTCGCCGGGGACGTGCGGGTATACGCAGCGCTCGAGCGCCCGGAGCAGGGTCGACTTGCCGTGGTAGCCGCCGCCCACGATCAGCGTGATGCCGCAGCGGATGCCGAGCCCGCGCAATGTCGTGCGCGGCCCGTCGGGGCCCGCCAGCGGGTGCGCGAGCTCCAGCTCGACGCTGAGGGCTTCGGGGGCCACGAACGGCGTCGCGCATTCGCGAGCCAGTGGGCGGTCGCTGGCTCCGCTCTCCCGGGGCAGAATCGATCCGTCCGCCACGAAGGCGATCAAGCCCGCGTGCGTGAGCTGCGCGCGAAGATGCTCCTGGTTGTCGACACAGTCGACGAATGCGCAGATGTCCTCCCGGGACAGGTTCTCCCAGTGCAGCGCACTCGCCGCGAGCTCGGGCAGCTCGTCGCACAAGAGCTCTGCCGCCGCGCGACCCAGCACCCGCCGTCCAGCAGCGGGCAGCCCCACCTGGAGCCGTAGCTCGACCCAGCCGTCATCGATTGCGACCGCAGTGCGTTCCAGCACCTCCTGGCCACCGGCGTCTACGGAGACGACGCCGCTCTTGCCGCTGCCGCGCCGGCGACCGCCGCCCGCAACTCGCGCGGCCCGCCGCGCCAGTGCGTCCGCCAGCGCCATGCGCCGCACCGGCGTTCCGAAGAGCTCGCGGGGCAAGCCCGATGTCGCGTGGGGCACTCGCAGGCGCAGCTGCGACGGCGCTGCAAAGGGGTCGCCCTGTACGTGGTCGACGTGGAGGGCGAGGTCCTCGTGCTCCCAGCGGCCTCGCACCTCGCCGTAGGCCTTGTAACCGCGTCCGTCGATGCGCAGCAGGCTGCGACGTAGCTCTTCCAGACCGTGGGCCATGCCTTCTCCGGTCGCCGAGAGTAGCCGACGCTTGTGGCTGTGAGCCGAGTGCCACCGGTGGCGATGTCAGAGCAGTGAGAGCTGCTCGCCGCCCGGCCGGCGAAAGCCAGTGGTGGCGAGCGGCGGCAGCTCGGCGTCCACGCCCGCGCGGCGGCAGGCCACTGCGAAGAGGGCAGCGCTCTGTTCCGCGAACAGGCCGCTGCCTCGCTGACGTTCGTGAAAGCGCGAGTCGTGGAGACGCCCGCCGCGCATGGCGCGCACGCGGTTCAGCACCTTCGCTTTGCGCTCCGGGTAGTGGCGCTCGAGCCAGCTGGCGAAGATCTCCTTCACGCCGTGGGGCAGCTTGAGCATGATCGGGCGCGCACTGCGGGCGCCGGCCCGGGCCGCCGCCTCGATGATGGCCGGGGCCTCGTGGTCGTTGAGCCCGGGGATCAGCGGCGCCACCAGTACGGCCACGGGTACGCCCGCGCGGGCGAGCCTTTCGATTGCGGCCAGGCGTTGCGATGGCGCGGCGCTGCGCGGCTCGAGGGCGCGATGCAGCTCGCGGTCGAGCGTCGTCACGGAGACGCACACCTCGGCCGCGCCGCCTCCTGCCAGCTCTCCGAGCAGGTCGACATCGCGCGCGACCAGCGCGCTCTTGGTGACGAGGCTGACGGGGTTGCGAAACTCGAGAAAGACCTCGAGGCAGCGGCGAGTGATGCGCGCGCTGCGCTCGATGGGTTGATACGGATCCGTGACGCCGCCGATCGTCACCGGCTGGGGTCGCCAGCGCCGGGACGAGAGCTCGTGGCGCAGCAGCTTCGGCAGCTCGTCCTTGACGAAGACCTTCGTTTCGAAGTCGAGACCCGCTGAGAGACCCAGGTACTCGTGGGTGGGACGAGCGAAGCAGTAGCTGCAGCCGTGCTCACAGCCGCGATAGGGGTTGAGGCTGGCGTCGAAGGGCAGGTCGGGGCTCTGGTTCCAGGAGAGTGCGCGACGCGAGGGGTCGCGGAAGAACGCGGTGCGGCGCGGGCCTGCCGGGCCTGCCTCGTCCGGCGCCGGCGGCTGGGCGAACTCGGCGGCCTCGTCGTAGTGGAGCCGTTCGAAGCGCCCGGCGGGGTTCTCTGTGGCGCCGCGCCGGGGGGATACGAAAGTCAGTGCTCGTCAAGCGCCTCGTTGCCGGTCACACTCCCGCGATCCCGCACCGCGACGGGCGGGTTCATGGAGGAGTGCCTTGCGGCGCACGTGTCTCGTCATCGCTAGCTCGATTGTGCTGCTGGTCGCCTGTGCCTCGCCGCCCAGGTCCTATTGGGTGCAGGGGAGCCGTCCGGTCGAGTCGCTCGACACCGGGCCCTGGGACGCGCTGTTGCGCGCTCATGTCCTCGAGGGCGTCGTCGACTACCCCGCCTTCGCGGCCTCGGCCGATTTCGCGGCCTTTCGGCGCGCGCTGCGCAAGGCGCGCTTCACCCGCGACACCTCCTTCGAGCAGCGCCTGGCTTTCTGGCTGAACGCCTACAACGCCGCGACGATTGCGGGGATCCTCGATGCTGGCTCGCCCGAGGGGCGGCGTGAGCGCACCCGCTTCTTCGAGCGCACCTACCACGCGGTGGGTGGGGAGGAGATCACGCTCTCGGATCTCGAGCACGCGCGCCTGCGCATGCTGGGTGAGCCGCGCATCCACTTCGCGATCGCATGCCCGTTTGCCTCGTGCCCGCAGCTCGCCTCCGAGGCTTTCGATCCGGGGCGTCTCGACGAGCAGCTCGAGCGCTCGGCCCACAATTTCGTCAACGACGCGACGCGCAACCGGTTCGATGCCGTGCAGGGCGTGGCGAGGCTCTCACGCGTCTTCGAACGGAACAGAGAAGATTTCGAGGCGGCCGAGGGGACGATCGCCCGCTACGTGGCGCGCTACGTCGAAGATCCGCAGGCGGCTGCTGCGCTCCGCGACGCGCGCTGGAAGATCGAGTACCTGCCCGACGACTGGAGCGTGATTCGCCCGCCGTTCCCGGTCAGATAGCATGGGGCTCCGCTTGCATCGCGCGCTGCGGGTGCCAGAGTAGCGGTGTGGCGAACGTCGTGATCCGACCCGGTGAGGCGGGCGACTTTCCGGATCTCACCGAGCTCTACAACCACGCGTGCGCGAGACGGCCGTCACCTTCGACCTCGAGCCGTTCACTCCGGTGACTCGTGGGCCGTGGTTCGCGCAGTTTGCGGGCCACGGGCCGCATCGGCTCTTCGTCGCCGAGCGTGGCCGACGGTTGCTGGGTTACGCCTGCAGTCACGCGTTTCGCAGCAAGGCGGCGTACAACCGCACGGTCGAGACGAGCGTGTATCTCGACCCGCGGGCAATCGGGGAAGGGCTCGGCACGCAGCTCTACGCCCGGCTGTTCGAGTCGCTCCGTCAGACGGACGTGCATCTCGCCGTCGCGGGTATCGCGCTGCCCAACGAGGCGTCGGTGGCGCTGCACCGCCGCGTTGGCTTCGAGCCCGTCGGCGTTTTTCGAGAGGTCGGCCACAAGTTCGGCCGCGCCTGGGACGTCGAGTGGTGGCAGAAGCGCCCGGCCGTGGAGCCGGGCGCGGTATGATCGCGCGAGAGGTGGGCGAGTGAGTACGGAAGAGGGGTTTAGCCCGTCGGCGCGCGCGCGGAGCTTTGGCCACGCATTTCGAGGCGTGGCCGCGCTGCTCGCGACCCAGCACAACAGCTGGATTCACGCGGCAGCGACCGTCGCCGTTGTCGTCGCGGGCGTCTGCTTTGGCGTGAGCGCGCTCGAATGGGCGCTGCTCTGCCTTGCCATGGGATTGGTGTGGCTCGCCGAGGGGCTCAACACCGCCCTCGAGGCGCTCTGCGACCGGGTGGCGCCGGAGCCGCATTCACTCGTGCGTCGCGCCAAGGACGTGGCGGCCGGCGCCGTGTTGCTGGCGGCTTGCGCCGCTGCCGCCGCCGGTCTCTTCATCTTCGTGCCGAAGCTTCTGTCGCTCCTGGGATTCGCGTGAGCTCTGTGCTGTCGCGGTGGAGCTGAATCAGGCTCCCGTGCTCGCGGCCAGGTGGGCGCGCAGGCTGCGCGCTGCTTCGCGGCGGAAGCCGCGATACCAGTCGAAGCGTTCGAGGGTCTGGCGCAGTGCACGGTCGCCGCTGGGAACCGGATGCGCTCGAAAGAAGCGCGCCACCTCGGTTCGATGTTGGGCCGTGCCGAGGTGCGTGGTCGACTCGATCAGGCGGCTCGCCAGCAGCGACGGCAGGCGCTTCTCGAGGCGCGGCCAGCGACTCTGGATGAACTGCCAGCTGGCCTCCCGGGCGCCGGGGTTGGCGAGCATGCGCGCGAGCAGAAAGATCACGTCCTGCGTCGCGACGGCTGGGGTCAGTGATAGCGCGAGGGTCTGAGCGATCAGCCGAGGCTCGCGGAATGCGCCGAGTGCCAGCAGGAAACGGCGCTGCTCCTGCGGTGTCGACGCCTTCTGCATGGCGTCGACGAAGCTCCGGTGGCGCGCCGCATCGCCGTTTCGGGCGGTGAGACCGACCACCGAGTCGGCGATGTCGGGCGGAATTGCGCGGCGATCCGCGAGGTAGCGGTCACACAGCCCGGCCGCGTCTGCGAGCACATCGGGCCGAGCCGCGACGCCACCCACCAACGAGAGCAGCGCCGCGCGGCGCAGGCCGTCGCCATCGGACTCGCCGCCCCGGCGCCGCCAGCCGAGCTTGGCAAAGGGCGGCCCGAAGCGTTTGCCAACGAAGTCGGCGAACGCGTCTGCGACATCTGGCGCGGCTTCCGGGATCAGGTCGTTGGCGAGAAACGCCAGCGGGCGTTGGAGCGCGGTCAGCACATCGGGGTCGCGCTCCCGCGCTAGGGCGTCGACGACCGACAGGAAGCTCGAGAGCGGTGCCCGCCCTGCTCGAGCCAGTGCCCACTGGTGATCGACGAGCCCCATGCGTTCGATCGGCGTCAGGGAGCGCGGCGCCGCCAGGATCGCGGCGAGCTCGTCCGGCGCGTGTTGCGGGCGGAAGAAACCCGCCTCCTCGGCATTGCCGTAGACGATGCTCGGCGTTGCACGACCCAGGTCGATCTCGGTCCGAGCGCCGTTCAGCAGCTCGCGCACGAGACGCCCTCGTCGGCCCGGCGCGTCGGCCACTCGGATTACCAGCGGGATGGGCCAGCGCGCCTTGCGGCCCGCGCCGCGTTGCGGCTGCTCATTGAAGCGCGTCTGCGACGCGACGAGCTGGGCTCGTCCGCCGCGGCGGCGCAGACGGAGACCCACCACGGGATAGCCTTCCTGCTCGATCCACGCGCGCGCCAGCGCTTCGACCGGCTCACCGGAGGCTTCCGACAACGCGCGCCACAGATCGTCCGCGACGGTGTTGCCCTCTCGGTGCTTGCGAATGTAGCGCCGCACGCCGCGCCGGAAGCGGTTCGCCCCCAGGTAGCGCTCGAGCATGCGCACGATCGCCGCACCCTTCTCGTAGGTGATGAGATCGAAGTTCTCGTTCGCCTCGGCAGCGGTCTTCACCGGGCAGTAGATCGGATGAGTGTGGCGCAGGGCGTCGAGCTCGAGCGCAGCGGCGCGGCCATGCTGAAAGTCGTGCCACATGTGCCACTCGGGTTTCCAGTCCGCAACGACGGCGAAGGCCATCCAGGTGGCGAAGGCTTCGTTGAGCCACAGGTCGTCCCACCAGGCCATGGTGACCAGATCGCCGTACCACATGTGCGCCAGCTCGTGGGCGATCACCTCGGCGGCGCGCTTCTGCTCGGCGGCGGTGGCGGTCGCCGGGTCGAGCAGCAGCAGCGTCTCGCGAAAGAAGACCGCACCGGCATTCTCCATGGCACCGAACTCGAAGTCCGGTACGGCGACCAAGTCGAGCTTTGCGTAGGGATAGGGAAGGTCGAAGTAGCGCTCCAGGCGTGCCAACGTTTGCTTCGCTGCCTCGAGCCCGAAGCGGGTCAGCTTTCCCTTGCCCGGGGTGTGCCAGACGCAGATCCGCGTTGGCCCGAGCCGCACCGGCCGCGAGCACTCGAGCTCGCCCACCGCCAGTGCGATCAGGTAGGTCGAGAGCAGCGGCGTCTCTTCGAACTGTACGCGCTTGCGCCCGCGTCCGGCGGGCTCGCTGTGCGCGATCGGTGAGTTCGATACCACGGCGTTGCGCTTCGCCGTGGTGACGGCGATACGGAAGCGCGCCTTCATGGCCGGCTCGTCGAAGCAGGGAAAGAACTTGCGCGCGTCGGTGGCTTCGAGCTGTGTGAAGGCGTACTGACGCCGGCCCACTCTGGCGGCGTAGAGTCCGCACAGGTCGCGCCGCAGCTTGCCGGCGAAGGCCAGCTTCAACGTTGCGCAGCCGGCCGGAACCGGCCGCGGGAAGCGCACCTCGATCATCTCGACCTCGGGCAGCGGTGTGATCGCGCCCCGCTGCCCTCCGTTCGGCGTCTCGATGCGCGCCTTGCTGATGCGCAGGTCCTGTGCGTGAAGGCGAATCGCGCGACGCGAGCCGGAAAGCTCGATTGAAATCGCGACCTCGCCGCGGAAGGCGTCGCTCTTCTGTGGGTCGACGTCCACGTGGAGATCGACTGCAAGCGGCTTGACGCCGGCCGGCAGTCGGTAGGCAGGTTTTCGCTGAGATGCGCCCATCGAGAAGCGGGGGATCCTAACGCGACGGCGGCGGCTGCGCTGGCGCGGTATGTTTCGGCGCGAGCGTCAGCCCCCCGGCGCAGCAGAGGGGGGACCCTTGGCCAACGCACCTCGCGAGCAGTGGTCGAGCCGCACGGGCTTCGTGCTCGCCGCCGTCGGCTCGGCGGTCGGGCTCGGCAATATGTGGCGCTTCTCGTACCTCACGGCCGAGTACGGCGGTGCGGCCTTCCTGGTCCTCTATCTCGGCGTCACGCTGATGGTGGGTCTGCCGGTCATGCTGGCCGAGCTGACGCTCGGCCGCGGTTCGCAGCGCAGTCCCGTGCGGGCGCTGCAGCACTACGGTGGTGCAGCCTGGGGCCCACTCGGCGCCGTTTTCGTCGCTGCGGGTTTCGTGATCCTGTCCTACTACTCGGTGATCGCCGGTTGGACGGTGCGCTATGCGCTGAGTGCCCTCTTCTCGGGGTTCGGCGGAGACACGGTTGCCCGTTTCAACGACGTGAGCGTCGGTTGGGACGCGGTTGGCTTCCATTTCGCATTCATGCTCGCCACGGTGTGGATCGTGGCCGGTGGGGTGAAGGGCGGCATCGAGCGCACGGCCATCGTGCTGATGCCGCTCTTATTCCTGCTGGTGGTTGGGCTCGCGATCTATGCGAGCAGGCTCCCGGGTGCGGGTCCGGGCTATGCCTACTACCTCGAAGCGGACTTCGATGCGATCCTGTCGTGGAAGGTGCTGACCCATGCGGCGGGCCAGGCGTTCTTCAGCCTGAGCCTCGGCATGGGGGCCATGCTGACCTACGCGAGCTACCTCGGCCGCGACGCGCACCTGCCCAATGAATCTCTGATCATCGCCGGTGCCGATGTGGGGGTGGCGTTTCTGGCGGGCCTCGTGGTGTTTCCGCTGATCTTCGCCCTGGGTCTCTCGGGCGCGGTGATCGGGACCGCCGGAACCGAGGCCGATATCGGCAACGTCGGAGCGCTCTTCATCACCTTGCCCGGTGCATTCGCGGAGATGGGCGCTGCCGGCCGCTGGGTGGGGACACTCTTCTTCGCCGTGCTGATCGTCGGCGCACTCACTTCCGCCATCTCGCTACTCGAGGTCGTCGTGTCCGCGGCGATGGATGGCCTCGGCTGGGGACGCACTCGTGCGGCTTGGCTGTCGGCGGCCGCCATGGCCACGTTGGGTATTCCCGCCGCCTTCAACATCGAAGTGCTCGATGTGATGGACAAAGTGGCATCGAACCTCTTCCTGCTCGGCGGTGCGCTCGGGCTCTCGCTCTTCGTCGGTTGGCGCATGCAGGACCCCGTCGCCGAGGTCACTCTGGGTACCGATGGCGTGCGCTGGTTCTTCCTGTGGCGAATGCTGTTGCGCTTCGTCGTGCCCGCCGTGTTGGTCTTCGTGCTGGTGCAGGCGGTGCCCGACACGCTGGCCGCGGTTGCGGGGCTCTTCGGCGGTTGAAGCTATGCTCGAGGACCCGTGTTCCCGATCAAGGATGACAACCCGCACTTCCTGACCCCCGTCGTCACCTACGCCCTGGTGCTGGCAAACGCGGCGAGTTGGTTCCTGGTGCAGGGTCTCGGTCAGGAAAGCGCGCTCGTGAGCTCGGTGTGTCAGCTCGGCTTGATTCCGGGCGAGGTGCTGGGGCGCCTGCCGCCGGGCACCCAGGTCCCGCTGGGCAGAGCGGCGTGCGTACTGGGCGACCCAGGCGGCTGGCACACGGCCCTCACTTCGATGTTCCTGCACGGTGGCTGGATGCACCTGATCGGCAACATGTGGTTCCTGTGGATCTTCGGCAACAACGTCGAGGATTCCATGGGGCACACGCGCTTCCTGATCTTCTATGTGCTGTGCGGGCTGGTGGCCGCGGGACTGCAGATGGCGTCGAGCCCGGATTCTCCGATCCCGATGGTGGGTGCGTCCGGCGCCATCGGCGGCGTGATGGGTGCCTACATCGTGCTGTATCCGAAAGTGCGCGTGCACATGCTGCTGGTGCTCGGTTTCTACGTCACGCGCGTCGTCGTGCCGGCGATCTTCATGCTCGGATACTGGTTCGCGATGCAGCTGCTGGGCGGTGCCGTGGCGCTCGGGCGCGCCGGCCAGGGCGGTGTGGCGTTCTGGGCACACGTGGGTGGCTTCGCCGCGGGCGCGCTGCTGATCTTCGTGTTTCGCGACCGCCGGCTGGTCGACCGTCATCCATACCACGGCTGGTCTCCGCGGCGCCGGCGCTGAGGGTGGCTCAGCCGGCTCCCAGCGATTCGGGAGCAGGAAAGCGCAGGAGCATGACCTGGGTGGCGTGGCAGACGAGTCTGCGCTCCTCGTCCCACAGCTGGATCTCCGCCGACGCATAGCCGTCGCCGGCCCAGTGGCAGCGCGTGTGGCTGATCAGCCACTCGCTGCGCGTCGCGGCGTAGAAGTGCACCGTGAGGTCGACGCTCGGGCAGTGAAAGAACGGGTAGCCGGGCCCCAGGTATTGCATGAGGGCCGGCGGCATCGTGTCGGCCAGCGCCGGCAACGCCAATGGATCGAGTGTCCCGTCCCCCAGTCGCGGGGAGTTGCGGTAACGAATCCAGCGGGTGGCCTCGGCGCGTCCGCCTTCCCAATCTGTCTCCCAGGAGTGGTGAAAATCGACCCCGCGTGTCTCTGTCTGGTCGAAGAAGGCGGCGCGAAACGTCGGTACGCCCGGCGGCGGCTCGGCTCGCTCCGGATAGTCCTCGGGCACCGTCACTTCGGGCGCGGGTGTGTAGGAGAAATCGAAGCCCGGCCGTGATTCGCCAAAGGCGGCCGTGGTGATGTGGCCCGCTTCCCCGCTGCCCGCGTTGCGCAGTGTGGCGCGCAGGTGGGTCATGCGCTTGCCGGGACGCAGCAGCTCCACGTCGATCTCGACGGGGCCATCGCGTACCGTCGAAACGAAGAGGGTCGTCATCGTGCGCACGCGATGCTCCGGATTCGGGAGGACCGCTTGCATGGCGCGCAGAGCGACGCCGGCCGCCAGGCCGCCGCTGGGGAAGAGTGGTGTGGCCCAGCTTCGATCGAGCTCCGCATGGAAGCGCCCCGGTGTCGCGGCGTCGGGTGTGACTTTCGCCTGGTCGCTGAAGCTGGGGCTGCCCGCTGCCGGGACCTCGGGGGCACTCATCGGTTCACCTCGTGAATCGATCGGTCGCGGGGCGCGGGACCAACATAGCGAGTTCGTGTGTGCGTGTCCCGTCGAGCCGAGGTGCGCCGTGGCCGACGCGCTGGGCACCCGATACGCTGGTGCCATGAGAGACGTCGCCTTGTGCAAGCTGCTGGACGATCGAGAGATTCGCGACGTGGTGCTGCGCTACTGCCGCGGCATCGATCGCATGGATCGGGAGCTGGTGCGCTCCTGCTATCACGCGGATGCGACGGATGAGCACGGCAGCTTCTCGGGCAACGTCGACGAGTTTCTGGCCTGGGTGTGGCCGCTCCTGGAACGCTACACGCAGACCATGCACTTCGTGGGCAATCTGCTGGTCGAGGTGTCCGAAGACGTCGCGGCGGCCGAAACCTATGGCATGGCATTTCACCGCTCAGAAGACGAGCGACCCCAGCTGAATTTGATCACCGGTTTCCGGTATCTCGATCGTTTCGAGCGGCGTGAAGACATGTGGCGTATAGCGAGCCGTGTGGCCGTGACCGAGTGGTCCCGAGTCGATGACGCGGCGGGCCGCTTCCAGCCCGGAGCCGGCTTGCTACAGGGGCGCCGCGACACGGCCGATTCGTCGTACGCACTCTTCGAGCGCGTGGCGAGCGGGGGTGTGAAGCGCCGCTGAGCTCCGGCCGGGCCCATGCGTGCGCTCGAGCCTGGAGAAGCCGCAGTCGGACTGACCGAGGCCGAGGAGGTCGAGATGGTGCGCGCGTTGCACCCGGTACTCGATCTTCACCGGGGGCCCGAGCTGGAGATCTACGCGGTCGGCGGGCCGTTGATGCACTCTTGATGGCGGGCTTCAGCGCGCTTCTGTTCGCGTACATGGAAATGGCTGCGTGGTCTGGCCTGCTGACCACGTTCGCGGTGGGCGTGGCATTCGCGGTGGGCGTGGCATTCGCGGCGGACGTGGTCGTGGGACCGGCGCTGATGGTGCTGGTGACGCGGCGGGGGCCTCGCGGCGGGAGATTCGGGCCATGCAGGGGTGAGGACACGGTAGAGTGGGGCCCTCCCTCGCAGTCCGGAGGTCCTGTGCTCGACCACCTGCTCTCGCCCATGCGCATCGGCAGCCTGGAGCTGCGCAATCGCATCGCCATGGCGCCGATGGGCGTCGAAATCGTCGATGGGGATGGTCACGTGCGCGAGCCCGTGATCCGCTATTACGAGGAGCGGGCGCGCGGTGGCGCGGGTCTGCTGATCACTGAAGTTGCTGCCGTGGCCTACCCGCGTGGCGCCAACTCGTCGCATCAGATCGCGCTCTCCGACGACGTCTTCCTGCCGGGGTTGCGGGAGCTCACGAGCCGGGTGCAGGCTCACGGTGCCAAGATCGCCGCGCAGCTCGTTCACCACGGCAAGGCCTCGCGTCTCGACGTGAAGGAGGGTCGTGAGGTGTTGATGCCGTCCGAGCCGACCTTCCACGGCTCGATGGATCTGGGACAGGTGCTCACCCCGGAGGAGATCCGCCTGATGATCGGGGCCGTAGGCGGCGCGCAGCCGAAGATTCGCGAGGCGACGCGGGCGGATCTCGGGCAGCTGGTCGACGTTTTCGCGTCCGCCGCCGAACGCGCGAAGCGTGCCGGCTTCGACGCCGTCGAGCTCCACGCCGCCCACGGCTACATCCTGTCCGAGTTCCTGTCGCCAGCCTGGAACCTGCGCGACGACGAGTACGGTGGGCCCGTCGAGAACCGTGCGAGGCTCCTCTGCGAGGTGCTGCGGGCCGCGAAGCAGCGCGCCGGCGCCGACTTTCCGATCTGGTGCCGCCTCGACGCCGTGGAGTACCGCACTCCCAACGGGATCGTCTACGAAGACGCGCAGCGCACCGCGGAGCTCGCGGCGGAGGCGGGTGCCGACGCGATTCACGTGAGCGCGTACGCGGATGCCACCTCGGGCGCCGGCTTTACCGAGGCGCCGCTGCCGCATCGGGAGTGCGCCTACGTCGATTTCGCGGCGGGCATCAAGCAGTGCACGGGGGTGCCGGTGATCGCGGTCGGGCGCATCGAGCCCGAGGTGGGAGATCGGCTCGTTAGGGACGGCAAGGCCGACGTGATTTCGCTAGGTCGCAAGCTGCTGGCGGATCCGGAGCTTGCAAAGAAGCTCTCCGAGGGGCGCCCCGAAGACGTGCGCCCCTGTATCTATTGCTACGTATGCGTTGCGCAGGCCTTCTTCGACAAGACCGTGAAGTGCGCCGTGAACCCGGTGACCGCCAACGAGGAGGCACTGGCCGAACTGCAGCGCACTCCCGCGGACACGGCCAAGCACGTGCTCGTGGTGGGAGGCGGTCCTGCCGGGATGGAGGCTGCCCGGGTCGCCGCCCTGCGCGGCCACCGGGTGACACTCTGGGAGAAGAGCCGGCAGCTCGGCGGCACCTTGCGCTTCGCCGCGCTGGTGTACGAGCCGAACGAACGCCTCTTGCGCTGGCTCGAGACGCAGATGCGCAAGCTGCCGGTCGATGTGCAGCTCGGCGTCGAGGCCACGGCGGAGCGCGTGCACGAGCTGGATCCCGACGCGGTGCTGGTCGCCACGGGTGCGAGCCGACAGGCGCTCGCCGTGCCCGGTGCCGAGCGCGAGCACGTCTTCGACGGCGACGACCTTCGGGCGCTGCTCACCGGCGAGGGCTCGGCCGAGGCGTCGAAGAAGCTCTCGCTGGGAGGCCGCCTGGCGGTGCTGGCCGGACGTGCGACCGGCGTGACGAGCGACCCGGCCAAGCTGCGCGAGGCGTCGAAGGCCTACATGCCCGTCGGCAACCGCGTCGTCGTGATCGGCGGCGGCCTCGTCGGGGTTGAGTTGGCGGAGTTCATGGCACGCCGCGGGCGCCAGGTGACGGTGCTGGAGGAGAGCGGCTGGCTGGCGACGGAGATGGCCCATCCGCGGCGCGCCCGCGTGCTCGAAGAAGTGCGCCAGGCTGGTGTGTGCCTGGAGACGAATGCGCGGGTGCTGGAGATCGGCGCCGAGGACGTCCGCTTCGAGTGCAGGGGTGGCGATGGCGTGCCCGCGACGCAAACAGTGGCAGCGGACACGGTGGTCGTGGCGACGGGTCTGGTGCCGAACCCGGGCCCGGCCGAGCGCCTGCGCGCCGCCGGAATCGAGCTGGTGGAGATCGGAGATGCCACCGGCGTCGGTTACATCGAGGGTGCGATCCACGACGGTTTCCACGCCGCGCTCGCCCTCTGAGCTTCCTGCCGTACCGCAGCGCGCTCTTCGCCGGCTGGGTTGGGGTTGCCGCTCAGTCCAGGTCGGAGTCGTAGATGAGGCGACCGCGGTCGCCGTAGGCCCGTTGGAGCTGTTCCTTGATGCCCTGGAGCTGTGGCAACCCCATGCCGAGATCCTCCCCGCTCACGTCGCCGTTCTGGATCTCGCCCATGGCCGGTGCGAGATCCGCCCAGTCCCGAGGCGGTCGCCACCCCGGGTGGGGTACGAGCGCGGTGCCGGTGCCGCCGAGGGGGTGCAGCGCGCGCCAGCCGTGGATGCGTGCAGACAGGTCGGCGACGACGTCCGGATGTTTTGCGGACAGATCGTGCTCCTCGTTCGGGTCTTCGCGAATTCGGAAGAGGTAGTTGGTCAGGGTCAAGCGCTCGAGCACGTGATCTTCGATCTGCACGAGCTTCCAGCCAGCGTGGATCACGGCGTGGTGGTAGATGTCCTCGATCGGGGTCTCGCAGGTGAAGAAGACGGGATCCTTGCGCTCGATGGGTGTACCGCTGGCGAGCCCCCGCCACACGTCGTGTCCCTCGATCGGCTTGGCCGCGCCGACGGGGACGCCCGCCGCCGAGGCCAGGGTCGGGAACACGTCGGCCACCGTCATCAGCTGGTCGCTCAGCGCTCCGGCGGCGAGCTGATTCGGCCAGCGCGCCAGCGCCAGCACCCGGATGCCGCCCTCGAAGGTCTGGAGCTTGAAGCCGCGCAGCGGCGCGTTGCTCGACCCGTTGGATGCCGAGCCCCCGTTGTCGCTGAAGAAGAGCACGATCGTGTCGTCGGCGATGCCCTCTTGGTCGAGTGCGTCCAGGGTCCAGCCGATGGCCTGATCCAAGGAGTCGATCATCGCGGCGTTGATGCGCCGGTCGAGGGGGCGCTGGTTTGGCGTCTTCTCGGGGATGAACGCGTATTTCGCAATCAGATCCTTCGGCGCCTGCATCGGACTGTGAGGCGCCAGGAAGGGGACGTAGAGGAAGAAGGGCTTGTCGGTGTCGCGGGCGCGAATCCAGCGCGCCGCCTCGCGTCCCGCCAGGGTGGTGGCGTACTCGCCTGCGTCCCCGCTCTTCAGGCTCTCGCCGTTGCGTTGGAAATCGTAGCCGCCTTGGATGGTGTGCTCGAAGAAGTCGACGGCGGTGTGCAGGTGACCGTAGAAGTGATCGAAGCCGCGCGCGTTGGGCAGGTGCTCGGGAAAAGTGTGCCCCAGGTGCCACTTGCCGATCATGGCTGTCTGGTAGCCCGCGTCCCGGAACGCCTGCGGCATGAAACGCTCGTCGAAGGCCACGCCGTGGTGATGCCATGGCATCAGCGCGTGGTAGACGATGCCGAGGCGCATGGGGTCGCGCCCGGTCATCAACGCCGCACGGGTAGGCGAGCAGACCGGCGTCGCGTAGAAACGTTCGAGGCGCGTGCCCTCGCGCGCCAGGCGATCGAGGGAGGGCGTCTCGATGGGGCTGCCCTTGTATCCGACGTCCGCCCAGCCCATGTCGTCGGCGAGGAAGATGACCACATTGGGTCGGTCGGCGGCGCGCACCGCACCTGCGAAGAGCGGGCCGGCGGCCGCGATTGCGAAACTCATGGCGATGACGATGTGCGACGGGCTGCGGACCATCGGCGATTCTCCTGCGCGATCAGTCGTCTCGCGGCGTCTCGCGGGGTAATTCGAAGCGCTCGCTGTAGTCTGCGTAGCGCTTCCACTCGGTTTCGGGGTCGATACCGAACTGCTCCGGCGAGTGGCGGTGGACACCTTCGGATCCCTGGGCGTGCTCTCGCAGGTAGCATTCCATGGCGCGTCGCGCCTCGGGGCGGAGTTCCAGACCGAGCCGGTCGTAGATGGCGCCGACGGAGCCGATGGGGTTCGCCATGAAGTCGGCATAACGCACGTCGATGAAGCGTTCGGCGGGCAATTTCTCTCGGAGCTCCAGCCCCCGGAGCATCTCTCGGGGCCAGAAACCCGAGGTCACTTCCTGCCCCACCATCTCGGCGTCGTAGGCGTCACTGAAGAGGCTGCGGGTGTGCGCCGTCAGGCTCGCGATCGAGGTCAGAGCGCGCACCGGATCGCGGTGGATCCAGACGAATTGCGCGTCGGGAAATAGCTCGAGCAGGGTGTCGAGTGCGATCAGATGGGTGGGATCCTTCAACACCCAGCGCTCGCCGTAGGGACGGTAGTGCTGCAGCATCTGCAGCTGCTTGCGGTAGTGCGCGTACGCAGCCCTCGGCCCCTGTCGCTCGAGAAACTCGTGATAGCTGGGGCAGTGGTACTGAAAGTCGAACTGCGGAGTGCTGAAGGTGTGGTAGAGGACGGTCACGCACTCCTCGATGGAGTCCGGATCCATCGGGTGGATCGCGCGATAGCCCGGCTGCATGTACTCGAGCCCGCGCAGCATCTTCTGGAGCTGTGCGGAGCGCAAGTCCGCGCCACCTCGTGCGGGAGCGACCGGGTCGAAGCCCTCGAAGTAGCGCAGCGCCCGGTGTGCCGGATCCTGGGCAAGCAGCGTGTGCAGCACCGTCGTTCCGGTGCGGGGCCAGCCGATCACGTAGATCGGGCGCGGGAGCGGGGTTTCGAGAATCTCGGGCGAGCGCGCGAGCTCGAGATTGATCTCGATCTGGGTGCGCACGAGGCGCGCGGTGTCGGCCCGCGCAGTGATTCGTCCCAGTGTATGCATCTGGGTCTCGCAATCCATCGAGTGACAAAGGGCGTCGAGTGCCTCTCGAAACTCGAGCGCCCGGCCTGCCCCCGACGGGAGACCCCGCAGTGCCCGGCGAACGACGGCATCGCTCGAGAGCTCGATGTGGCGGGCAAAGGGCCGCGCCAGCGCCTTCACCGCGCGAAGCGGGAACGGGAGGTCAGCACCGGGTCCTCGGAAGTGGGCGTCGTGGGCCTGGTGACCGGTCATTCGGGCGAACTCCTCGTCAGCGCTGCAGCGATTGTACGCCGACGACGTACTTCGAGTTGCGGCCGACGCGCAGCGGAATCCCCTGGATGGCGGCCATCCCGCGGCGGCGATCCTCGGTGGAGAATTTGCATTCGACGATGAGCGTGACCGGAAGGTTCGTCTTTCGCGTCCGGTTCGGGCGGCGCCCGAAGGTCTGGGCGTAGACCTCCTGGTTCCGGTCGAGGGTCATGCGGACCTTGCGATCGCGGGATTCGAAGTACTGTCGCTGGTAGCGGTTGATCAGCACCGGTCGGGGGTTTGCGTCGAGCCAGGTCTGCGCCGAGCCGGGAAGCTCGCTGCGCAGCTTCCCGCGGATCTCGAGCCAGCTCATGGCGACGAAGTCCATGGGCCCCGTGCGATGACTGATTTTCCAGCCGAGCATGTTGCGCCTGCGCTTGAGCTCGAGGGTGCAGCCGTCTGGAGTCCATGTGGCCCCGTACCAGCGCAGCCGCACCTTGGTGCGTGCGCTTGTCCCGACGAGATTCTCCTCGTACGCAAAGAAATCGAAATTGTCGAAGTAGACGTTGTTGACCCGGCGTTCTGGGTACGGCGAGAAGAAGCCGTCCGGGTGCAGCCGAATCCAATGCTCGACGCGTCGGTGGAGCAGCGGGGACGCGACGAACTTGAGCTCGTAGCGCGCGGAATCGGGGACGTTGCCACTCACTGCCGCATGGACCGTTCGCGAAACAGCTGGCTGATGTCGACGTCCTGCTCCGGCACCGGGCTCCCGTCGATGAAGAGGTGATTACCGGTCTGGGCCAGCGCCAGTGCGCCGGCGCGCTCGATGACGTTGTTCTCTGCGATCAGCTCGGCGGGCCCGTACTGGGGCTTCTTCACGTAGGCCGCCAGCGCCACGTGAGACACGTCCTGGATCGTGGAGTCTCGCAGCTCACCCCGCGAGCGGTCCTTGCTGACGAAGGCGCTGCCCACCGACTGAATGACGAGTCCGCTGGCGCTCAGCCGGCTGGCCTCGCCCACCGAGAGCGCTTTGTCGCCGATATTCTGGAGCGTGACGTTGCGGACCTCGACGCTCGATCCGCTCACGTCGATGGCGTCGCCGCCGGCGTCGCGGACGGATCCTCCATCGATGCGGCCCTGGGAAAAATCGGCATCGAAGGCGTCAGACCTCGACTTCTCGATGTGCACTTCGCGCAGCGCGAACGTCGAGCGCACGATGTTCAGGGCGTCTTCGGCACGGCTTCCGATGAGGCGGCAGTTCTCCATCGTCACGTCGGCCTTCCGAAACGTGATGCCCCCGGTCAGCGCCCAGCCGTCGCGATCAAAGCCGCCGGTGTGGTGCACGTGAACGTGACGCCAGTGCGACTTGGTGTCGGCACCCAGCACGGCGATGCCCGACCACATTTTGCGCGGGTCGTTGTTGGCGGGTCCAGTCAGAACCACTGGTGCGTCGGGGCTTCCACTGAATTGGAGGGGGCCGCGCGCGACGAGGCCTTCGCCGGCCGAAAAGCGCAGCTCCGTTCCGGCGGGAAGCTCGAGAGCCACCCCCTCGGGAAGCAGCATCGAGCCCTCGACATTCCAACGTCCGGGTGTCGCCAGCAGCCGGTTCGCGGCGCTGTCGAAGCGCAGGAAGTCGTGGTGGTCGAGAATCTCCGAGAGCGTCGAGTGCCGCGTGGGGTTCCCGGCCAGCAGCGGGTCGCCGCGGGTCGCGCGGAAGGCGACGAGCTCGTCGTGTCCGGGCACGCGGGCGAGCCCCTCGATGCGCGGCCTCTTTCCCTCGCGGATCGGCAGTGGCAGGCGCAGGGGCTTCGCTGCAGACCGATGTGGCGTAGCCGGCAGCGTCAGCGGCAGTGAGAGCTCGAGCGTGCTGGACAGGTTGCGGGCAGGATCGTCACCTCGCCGCCAGGTCAGCTGGGTAATCTCGATCGCCAGGGGCAGCAGGTTGGTCAGCTCGAGGGTGTGCGCGCCGGCGTCGTCCTTCCGAACGCGCGCCCGCAGCGGAAATGCCGCTCCTTCGCTGGCGTTGGCCGTGGCGCCGAAACGCGCGACGTCCTCCTCGCGGAGCGCGTGCAGGGCGCGAGCGCGGCGAATGACCCGGTCGAAATCGAACGGCGCCTGCCATGGGTACTCGGAATGCAGAAGCGCCAGGTCGGCGCGCTCGAGTTCGTGCATGCGTTCGATCAGATCGCCGTCGAGCGTGTCGCTTCCGATGCTCTGCGCCGCGGACACGAAGGCCCGGCGCAGCTCCGCATCGGCCAGCATGGCGCTCGCGATCGGGGCATCCGAGCTGACGAGCCCTGCACCCGCGTGCGGCAGCTGGAGGTCGAAGTGCGAGGCCACCGGCTCGAGGCGGCTGGTGATGGGGTTGAGGTAGAAACGCAGCTGGTTCCAGCGCAGCGCGCTCTCGGAGCGCCACAGCTCCGCGACGGCGAGATAGTTCGCCAGCAGCGGCAAGTCGAACACTTCCCGGGCGGGCAACTCTCCGTCCAGGAACCCGCGCAGCAGTCCGAGCGCCGTCGCGCGCTGTCGTCGGAGCAGCTTCGAACGCTTGATTCGGCCGCGACGGAAGGCCAGCAGCTCCGCCGTGTGCGGGTTGTCGAAGGCTCCGTGGCTGCCGGTGCGGGCCAGGCTGTCCCAGTATGGCCTCTCGTCGAAGCGCAGGATCACGCCCTCGCGCCTCTCTTGCATCTCGAGCATCTCCTCGCCGATGTGCTCCTCCAGCAGCATCAGGCCGACGTTCTTGCCGTTGAGGACGACCTTCACGAAGAACGCTCGGGGTGCTACGACATCGAGCGAGCGGAGTTGAGCCAGAGGGAAGCGTTCGGCCTGAAAGCCCCGCGTCCTCGGGTCCATCAGCGAGAAGCGGCGCATGCCGAAGAGATGGGCGTTGTCAGCGGTCTCGATGCGCATCGGCCACTTGTCGCCCTCGAGGCCCGGTCCGAGCTCACCGCGCAGGCGGAGTTCGACGGGAACGATGCGTCCAGCGTGGGTGATCGTAGCCGGGACGAGATCGGCGTCGGACACCTGCAGCACGCCGCTGCGAAGCGCCTCTGCCCGCCGCTCGTGGATCTGGTGCATGTACTTGAATTGCACGTCGATCTGCAGCTCGTCGACGTTCGCCGGCCGGGCCAGAGCCCGCAGGTAGTGCCACGGCGCGTGGAGCAGCGCATTCGCGACTTCTCGTGGGCTCTCGAGACCCGAGTGCGCGAGGGTCGGCCGCACGCTTTCCAGCACCGCGACGGCACCTGCGACGATCCCAGCCGTACAGGCGAGGGCGAGAGCGACTCGCAGTGCGGTGCTGCGGAGCGCGCCGCGAGCGCGCGTGGCCGTTTTACGCGCTGCGTTGCGCGGGCGAATTCTCAATCAAACGCTCGGCAGGTGGTTCTGGTCGATGAAGGAGACGCCCATGCCCGGAAAGGATGTTCCGAGGTCGTCGAGCAACGCCGAAATGTCGGCGCTCTCCTGCACGTCGATGAAGTAGGTGATCTCGAGTGTGCCGTCCCGCGAATCGACTCTGCGCAGGTCGGTGACGGCGGTGTGTCGTTCGAGCACCTCGTTGACCGCTTCGAGGCGTTGCTCGCGCTCTCCCCCGTCCGGCCAATCGATCGACAGGTAGAGGTTCTTGCGCTCGTCGCCGCCGCGTTGCCAGCGCAGCAACGCGACGAACGCCATGATCACGCTGCTCGCGACGATGGTGGCGAGCGTCTGGGCTGCGCCCAGCCCCAGGCCCATGGCGATGGCCATGAAGAGGTAGGCGAGCTCTTCGGGCTCCTTGATCGGCGTGCGGAAGCGCACGATCGAGAGAGCGCCCACGAGGCCGAGCGACAGGGCCAGGGAGGACTTCACCACGGTGATGATCAGGATGGTCGTCAGCAGGATGAAGGGAAACACCTGGGCGAATTCCGAGCGATTCGAGAGCGTCGAACCGAAGCGCTCGAAGTGCCAGCGCAACAACAGCGCCAGGACGAGGCCGATGCCCAGGTTCAGGAGCAGGGGGAAGAGGGAGAGCGGCGCAGCGGACGGCACCCCTTGCAGAAGTTCTTCCAACGAGACTGCCCCCCTCCGATTGCGGTGGTATCGAATCGGGCGAAGATGATACCGGGTGCCGTATGCTCAGGCCCGGGATTCCGGATGGCCCGGGGGCGCACGGCGAGCCGCCTCGGTCCGGTGTTCCAGCCGGGATCTGATGATGGAGAGCAGGAGGAGGTGGCCGGCATGCTCCCGCAGCGCACGGACCTCGCACGCGCGGCGGGCAAGCCTCGCCTGCTGGGCCTGTTGCTGTGTTTCGAGCTGTTGCTGAGTGGGTTCGGGGCCCGGGAGGCGCTCGCGGGGACGCCGATCCCCTACGTCGGCGAGTTTCGCGAGCAGATCGAGGCCACCTTCTTCGAGCCGGATCCGGGCAGCTGGCCCACGGAAACCCGGGTCTCGCCGGAGAAGGTGGCGCGTTACCGCGAGCATCTGGAGAAGAAGCGCCGCTTCCTGCTGGCACATGTCTCGACCGCGGACCGGATCGAACGCGGCCGCAGCCGCAAGAAGGCGGATAAGGCGGCGCGCAAGACCGACTGGGCCTTGGCGCTGCGAGTGGCGCTCGACCAGCTCGACCGGCTCGAGCGGGAAGCCGACGTCGTGGCTGCGTACGAGGCGGCCGCCACCCTCCTGATGATCGAGTTCGCCACGCGGTCGTACACGGACCCGATCGGCAGCGTCAAGATTCCGGTCCACCTGATGAACATGCTCGACCAGTGGAGTCTGCCGGACCGGACGCGCGCGAGTGGCGTCGAGGCGGAGGCCGGCAACCTGGTGAATCCCGCGGACGGCAGCTTCTACACCCGCGAGGAGCTGGTCGATCTGGTGCGCGCCGGATCGGATCTGTCCGAGCTGGATCCGCCGGACGTCACGCCCTTCTGGCGGAGAAAGCCGGACATCGCCGCCGTCGACATCGTGTCGAATTATCTCGAGGGTGGCGATCCGGTCCACGAGGGTCTGGTGGCCGAGTTCCCGCCATTCGAAGGTGCCGTGTTCGAGCTCGACAAGCTGCGTCTCACCCAGAGCAAGCCCAAGCTCGACGCGTTCTACGACGATCCGGGTTGCCTGGCCGCGGCGCAGGCGAAGCCCAAGGCATGCCGTCAACGCCTCAAGTTGAAGTTCGGCATGGAGGTCCACGCGGATCCGCCGGCCAACGCGCTGCTGGCTGCGCTGGGGTTCAACGTCGACGTGTCGATGCCCTTGCGCAACGTGCGCGTGTATCTCGGCAAGCTGTCGATGCGCGAGATCGAGCAGCAGTGGGCCGGCTACTTCGATCGCCAGCGCATGCACATCTACTACCCGTTGCACACGGTGCTGGCGCCCGGCGACGCCGGCCGCGGCCGCGACGAGCGGGGGGAGTACCTGGTGTTTCTCGAGGCGGTGGCCGAGGTGAAGGCGCCGGCGATCGAACGCATCGGCTACTTCAGCTTCCGCCATGGGATGGCGAGCAACGCTCGGGAAGCCCGCGCCCTCGGCATTTTCAACGTGTGGATCGCCAACGCGGACATGAAGAACGAGGAGAACAACAAGCTGAGCCTGCGCCAGGACGCCCACGGTAACTGGCAGATGTACCTGGTCCAGCAAGATCTCGGTCATTCGTTCGGCTACGTCCTGCCGGAAAAGCCAGACGCCTACCCGTGGGAGGTCGTCGATTCCGATCCGTTCTCGCGCCTGATGGGCAAGTTGCGCGGCCGGATCGAGCTCACCTATGTCGATCTCCAGAGCAGCGCCCTCCAGCACAGCACGACCTACGCGGATGCGAAATGGATGGTGCGCCTGATTGCGCAGCTGACGAAAGAGCAGATCGACACCGCCGTGCGGCTCGGGAGCTGGCCCGACTCCGTGGCGCAGCTGATCGTGGAAAAGCTGGCCAACCGCCGCAATGACATGGTTCGCGCCTTCGGACTCGAGCGTGAGTTCTCCCCGTTGCCGGTCGAGCGGCGGCTGACCACCGCCGACGGTGCCGTGGTGGACGGCGACCTGGTGCAGAGCCGCTGGCAGGGCTCGAACATGCGCTACGGCGAGCATTGGGTCGACCTGTTTGCACCCGTCGGCCGCTATCTCCTGGACGTTGGCATCGCGGCGGTGCAGATGGGCGCGGGTGCCGTCGACCGCATCGATCCGGGGCGCATCCGGCTCGGCGCGCGGGCGGTGATCAGCCCGGAGATCCTGATCGAGCTGGATCGCAGGGTCACCCTCAACCCGGCTCCCACCGCGCGCTTCGACCAGTACATCGTCCGCGACACGCTCGGCATCGGCGCCAATGTGGCCGCCGGATACTTCGCCAGCGTCGAGGGTGCCTGGGCCCGACGCTTCGTCATGGCGTACCCCGTCGCGACCCGGCACGAAGGCCTGCTCGGCGGCAATCGGGTGCTCAGTCTCCTGCTCCCCGTCGATGTTCGGCGCGGTGACCTGCCCGACAAGTACGTGTTGATGCGAGAGGACGTCTTCGCCGCCGGCGGCCGGGTCAGCAGCGACGATTCCGGCACCCTCTTCGACGTGCTCGGGGGTACCGTGAGTCTCAACCGGGTCGTGCGTCACCGCAGCGTCGTCGACCTCCTTGGAGAGGTGCCGCTCGTCTGGGTGGATCGGCCCGAGTACTGGCGCGTGCTTGTCCGGGGCTTTCTCAAGCCGGCGGTCGTGGAGATCCCGTTCGCCTGGGGGGAGATCGCCCGCGGCGATCTCAGCGGTTTCGCCTGGCATCTCGATCCCGCGAGGCTCGACGTGATCGGGGCCGACGGCACTCCGGTGATCGAGCGGCTCGTCCGCTACGACGATCCGAGCGAGCTCGTCTCGATCCAGCTTCGCGATCCCACCCGGGTGTCGTCGAGCTTCGCCTCGCGAGACCTGCACTGGTCGCTCCTCTTCGTGGGTGCGTCTCGTCGGGCGCGGGACGAGACGATCGTCCACGCCACGCTTGCAGGAGACACCCTGCGCGTCGAGCTTCAGGCGCAGCGTCAGCACTCATCGCATTGGCGATTCCTGGACAACGGTGAGGTTCAGGCTCTCGAGGTCACCGGGTACAACAAGGCGAGCCAGCTGGCCGAAATGCGTCGCGACGGTGCGACCGTCGTGTCCAAGTACCACGTGGAGGATCTCAACGCCCACAGCGACGAGTTCGACGGCTATTACGATTTCCTGGCCGGTCTCGGCGCGCTCGATGCCGCCGTGGCCCGGGACTTCGATGCGGCCGATTGGGAGGTGAGCGGCAAGCCCAGCGGCCGCTGGCAGCGCCTGGTGACCCGCGCCAGTGTGCACTACCGGGCCGAGGCGCTCGAGCGCCTGCTGGCGCTGAGCGAGGCCGAGTTCTGGTCGCTGCTCTCCCAGGAGCTCGGTGTCTCCGTGCGTCGCGTGCGGCGGCTCGTCGACGAGGTGCGGCGACGGGACCGCCGGCTCGGCCGCCGCGGCATTCGGTTCGCCCGCGGCCGCGAGCGAGCCGCGATCCTACGCTCTCTGGAGGTGTTCCAGCTGCTCGCATCTGCGCGGGAGGCCCCGGACGAGAGCGCCCGCCTTCGCGGACTCGTCCGGGCGATCGAGCGCGCCAACTTTCGTACCGGACATACCTTCGATGCGAGCGTCGTGGCGGCGCTGCACCGCGGTATCGGCTTTGACGCATTGGTCGACGAAGACACGGTCTTCATTCGCGGGAGCATCGGACGCACGTTCGACAGTGCGAACAACCTGCCGGAAGGTAGAACCGTGGTGGGCGAGCGGGGCGATCCGAGCGATCTGCGCGAGGAGAACTATCGCTTCTTCCCGCTGACCGGTGTCGATTTCTACAACATGCTCGGCTGGATGCGTTCGGACGCGGCGGTGAACTAGCGAGCGCCGCTCGTGGCCAGGCTCGAAAGGAACACGCTGAAGGAGCGGGCCAGCGTGTTCTCCCGCTCGCGGGTCACGTCGGCTACTTCGATCGAGGACTCCGGTGCCACGTCCATGTCGTTCACGTTGCCGGAGAAGACACTGTTGCGCACCGCGGCAAAGCCGCCGCCGTAGGCTTGATTGTCGCTGTAGAGTGCGAGGCCCGTGTGGTTGCCGCGGAACTGTGTTCCGGAAATCGTGACCCGCGAATCCTCCTTCGAGGCGATTCCGATGGAGGAGTCGAGCACGGCGCAGTCCGTCACCGACGCGCGGCTGCGCTCGCCAACGCTGATTCCCTTGTCGGTCATCTGACGGAATTCGCTGTGCGCAACCAGCGCCTCCGAGGTGCCGAGGTCCAGGCCGTCGTCGCCGTTGTTTGCGAACAGGCTCTCGTTTACGTTGCCCTGCGACCAGCCCGCATCGAGTCCGTCGCCAGCGTTGGCGACGAAGCGCGAGCGGGCGATGTCGAAGCGACTGCGCTGCAGGCTCAGACCGTCCGCGACGCTGTCGCGAATCTCCACGTCGCGAAGAATTGCGTCGGCTGCGTGGAAGGCGATCTGACCGGTGAACTCGATGCCGTCGAAGCTCGTCTGGGAACCGCCGGAGATCGCGACGAAGCGGAGGCTCGAGACTTCCGGAGCGCGGGCGATCGCGAGGCTGCCCCACGGCTGCTGCGGATCCCGCGCCATGATTTCGATGGGGGCCTCCGCGGTGCCCTCAGCGCTGAGCCCGCGAACCGTGTGGATGCTCACATCCGGGCCGAGTCGCAGCCGCACCCCCGGCGCCAGCCGCAGTCGATGGCTCGACGGCACCACCAGAGTCGACGCGAGCTCGTGGTCTCCGGCGCGGAGCCACAGCTCGTCGCCCCGGATCGCGAGCGGCAGCCCGGACGCACTCACGACATCGCGAATGCTGTTGCGGCTGGCCACGCTGCCGTGTGCGTCGTCGTCGTCGGCCTCGGGCGAGAAGAAGAGCTGTGTGGGCGCCAGGGAGCGCCCGGTGATCGAGTTGCGGTAGGCGATCTCGATCTGCTCGAGGAAGCCCGGGCTCGTCCAGCTGCGCGCCTGGAAGAACGGCAGCGTGATTTCTGCGTGCCACGCAGCGGCGGCGGCGCGCGACTCGGTCTCGGAAATCGTCGCGCGAGTCGGCGAGAGCACCACCGGGTCGGGGCGCAGGATGATCGTGCTGCCGCTGATTTCCGGCGCGAGCGTGGCGCGCAGCACTTCGCGACCGCGCGGGTCGCGCACGCTCAGCAGCGCCTCCCCCTCGCGAGCGAACGACAGCGAGCTCACGTCGAAGCGAATCTCGGTCAGCAGGATGTCCGCCGGGCCGCGGGGCGTGAGTGCCAGGCGGAGGTGCGCCTTGCGCCCGGCCGTCGAGAACGTCGGTTCGACGTCGACGTGCCCGGTCACCAGTGCGGCCCGGAACACGGCGGCATTGTGGCTGAGGGTCTCCCTCGAATCGCGCCGCAGCTCGGCCAACGCGTGAAGGCGCGTGAGCGAGCCCGGTGCCCGAGCCAGGCGCACCAGCACGGAGCCGAGCTGCGCGTCGGCGTCATCGACGATGTCGCGATCCGGGTCGCCGACCAGGCGCCAGAGGATCTCGTTGCGGCGCTGTCGGTAGCGCGGGATGCGCAGCAGTCGCTCGGTCAGTCGCGACGTCTCCTCTGCATCGAAGCGGGCGGTGTCCTTGAGTCGCGGCGTCGAACCGAAGCGTTCGACGCTGGGCTCGAGCAGCCCCGTCACCGGATCGAAGTACCAGGCCAACTCGAGGAAGGAGTTGGAGTCGGAGCTGCCGAAGAGCCAGCTCAGCGCGTTCCATGCGAGGTAGCGCTCGACGTGCAGCAGCTGGGCCACGTCGGATCCGAAACGCGCGTCGTCGGCGTCGCGAGTCAATGCGAGCAGGTGTCGCAGCTTGTCGCGCGCCCGGCCCGGTGCGGGGCCGTTCTCTGCCGTGAGCGTGTAGTGGGCGAACGTCAGCTCCTCCCGCACCGCACTGCCCAGGGCTCGCGGCAGGTGCGGACTGCCGCTGACGGGAGCCAGGATCTCACCGTCCGGGATGCCCAGGCGCGTGAAGGTCCCGCGACCGATGCTTTCGCTCCAGAAGAACGGGCCGGCATTGACGCCGTTGATGCGCAGGGTGGCGAAGCCGCCGGGCGGCGAGACGAGCCCCAGCTCCCGGGCGACTCTGCGCGCGACGAGTGCCGTGGCGTGATGGCGCACGCCCGCCGGCAGGAGCACCAGCTCGCGCAACCCGTGCTGGGCCTCGGTGCCCGAGAAGCGCACCCGCCAGGCCCGGGCCTCGAACGCCTGGCCACGCTCCGCCCCGGGCTCCAGCTGAGCTTGTACGTCGTGTTCGGCCTCGCCTGCCCGGAAGCGTGCCGGGAACCAGGGCAGTGCGCCGCGGTCGCGCAGCGTCGCGTGTGCCGGGCTCGAGAACTCCGCCGCTCGCAGTATGCGCGGCGCCACCAGCAGCTCGTAGGCCGGCAGCGGTTCGCTCCCCGGCGCCGCGTCGCCCAGCACCAGCCCGATCCAGCCACCGAGCTCGTCGCCGATCGGTGCCAGGTAGGCCTCGAGTGAGTCCCGCGAGCGCTCCAGCGCCGAAATACCCAGCACCGCCACCACGATCCAGATCGCGGTGTTGAAAATGATCAGTCGTTCGAATGCACGTCTCGATAGCAACATTGCTTGGCCGGTCGCGGGGTTAGGGGAAGCGACAGATTTTAACCAGATCGGGATCGGGCTGCTACGCGTTTGCCGCCCAGGCAGCGGAATTTTCCGCTCTGTCGCCCGGAGCGATGGGTCACGAGATCGCGTTTTGAAAATTGACCCGGCGTACTACTCCGTCAATGCCTTCGTGTCTCTCGGCCTGTGCGAAGAGTTTTGCCGGTGCTCACGAGAGCGTCGGAGACAACCCAGCTCGGGTCCCCCCGGGGTGCATCTGGGTGGCCTTGCGCCGGTGTACGGCAGCTGTCGCGGCCCCGAGCGGAAATCCCGCACGTGCGGCGGCGCCAGCCAACCGAGCGCGATCCGTCGGCGGCACTCGAGCCCGGCTCATTCGAGATAGCCGAGGCCGCGCAGCTGCTCGACGATCTCTCCTTCGACGGCGGATGCCTCGGCGGACTCTCGCTCGATCGCCAGGTCGTCGTAGCTCGCCACCTCGGCGAAGGGGGCGGTGCCCACGAAGTGCGCCGGTGAGCCGTCCATGTCGGCGCCGATGGGCAGTCCCAGCCAGGCCAGGAGCGTGGGGGTCACGTCGCGGATGCTCATGCCTTCGAGGCCGCCGCCCGGCGGGATGCCGCGGCCGCGCGCGATCAGCAGCCCGTCCCGAGCGGCCGGCGACTCGTGGCCACCCGTGAGCACGAGCTGGCCGTCGACCGGATCGCCGAACGGGTGCGCTTCGAAGCCGTGGTCCGACAGCACGATCACGAGATCGTCCGTCTGATAGCCCGCGAGCAGGTGACCGACCAACGCGTCGGTGTAGGCGTAGTAATTCTCGAGCGCGTTGCGTGCCGCCGTGCGTTCGGCATCCGTGAGGCGGAACTCCGGCGGGAAGTTGTGTGTGGCGTCGACTCCGATCCACAGAGAATGCGAGACTCGGTCGATGCCGGGGAAATAGACCATCAGCACCTGCGGCGACTCGGCCTCGGCGATTTCCAGAGCGACCTGTGCCACACGCCGGTCGGTATCGAATACATCCGCCAGCGACCCGAGGTGGGTCCAGCGCGGCAGGTTGCCGCGCTCGAGAAAGGGATTCTCGAATGCCGTGGGGTTCGTGTCGCGCTCGGCGACCTGAGTTGCGCGCGCCTCCCAGTCGATCGGGGAAACACTGGGGCCACCTTCGCCGCCGCCGGCCTTGAAGAGATCCTCGCGGCCGGAAAGCTGCCCGGGAAAGAAGTGGTCCGACACCATCACGCCGTTGATGCGTTCGGGCGGCCAGGTGTTCCACCAGTTGACGGCGCTCACCTTGACGCCGTGCTGGCTCAGGATGTTCCACACAGCGGGCACCTTGCGGTGGCGGGAGAGATACAGGCGGCGCTCGCCGTTCGCTGCGTCGAAGGTGAACGAGAGGATGCCGTGGCGCCGGGGGGTCTTTCCCGTCGCGATGGTATTCCAGATGCGCGGGGACTGGATCGGCAGCGACGAGACGAGCGGCCCGTGGACGCCGGCTTCGGCCAACCGTGCCAGATGCGGCAGGCGCCCGGCCGCAATCAATGGGCGCGTGACGGCGAGGGTCGCGCCGTCGAGACCGATCACGAGTGCGCGCCGTTCCGGCGCTTGCGCCGGGACACAGGCCGCCACCAGCGCGAGCAATGTCGCGCAGCTCCCGAGCCGCCCCACGGCGAGCCGCTCTCGCATGGTCCGTTTCACCCGCTGTTGCCTCCGAGCGCTGCAGGCTAGCCCAGCGCGTGTGCGGCTCCGTCGCATCAGTCGGCGACGACGTGCAGCCCGGAGATCAGACGTACCCAGGGCGCCGGCAGGGTGGGGGCGCCGTGCGCCAGGAAGCTGACCTCCAGGTCGTAGATGCCGCTGACTGCGGGCGTCGCGAGATGCCAGCGCAGCGAGAGACCCGTGCCGGGCACGAGGTCGGCGGACAGGCCGGGGGTCGCGAAGATGCCCGAGTTGCCGCGCGCTGGCCGATAGCGCGCCAGGACGAGGGTCTCGCCCCGACGGAAGGGCAGCGCCTCTCGGGAGCTCGCCAGCAGGATGGGACCGCCGGCTGCGCTGAGCTCGACGTCGACGGGAAACGCCGCGCTCGCGCGCACCGAAGCCGGCTGCGCGAAGTCCGCCGCGAGTGTCACGTCGATCGGCCCGATCGGCGCATCGAAGGAAGTCGGACGCGCCTCGATGGAGACCTCCTTCGACACCGACACCAACTCGGACGCGATCTCGAGCCGTGCGAGACCCGGCGCTTCCGGTGTTGGCACGTGCAGGCGAATCGGCCGGTGGCGGCTGACGACTCCGGGCAGGATCGCCAGGGCCTCGACGTCGGTCGCTGCGCCGTCGCTGGCGTGCCAGGTCGCAGTGAGAACCTGGTGACCGCGGCGATGGAAGCGCGCTGGATCCTCGAAGATGGCGAGAGTCAGCCAGCGGCCGGCGGCGGCCGCTGGCGGTACCAGAAGTCGGGTCGAGGTGGCGCTGTGCGCGGGTGCGGCGGTTGGCGCCGCCACGATCGCGTGGCCGCCGCGGCGAGTGACCAGGCGGTAGCCGTGGCGCTCGAGCTCGTCGCTGCGATCGACCACCCAGGCATCGGGCGCGACCACGTGGGTGACGCCGAGCGTCGCGATGATCTCGTGACCGGCCGACGGCCATTGGCCAAGCTCCGAGATGGCGCTGCGAAAAACCGGTGGGATCAGCGATGCGAAGCCGCCGATCTGGGCGCGCCGATGGATCAGCACGCGTTCGTCGACGGCGGCACCGGACGGATCGAGGTCGACGGGCAGGGGTAGGATCACCGCGTCGCGCGGCAGCTCCGCCAGGGCCCGTGCCAGCGCCAGGTCGGCCGGGCGTTCGCGGATCGGAGCGCCCATATCTGTGCCGAGACTCGGCCAGAGCGGCACGAGCAGCAATGGCGCGCACAGCCATGCGACGCGCCAGCGTGCGGAGCTGACGCGAAGGTTCGCGAGCAGCGCCGCGAAGCCGCCGCCCGCCAGCACCGCTGCCACGATCGGTGTGAACGCGGCAAGTCGAATCGGGGCGCGGTAGGCAGACAGCAGCGGCAGCCATTGGGTGAGGTGGTAGCCGGGGTTCACGCTCTGGCTTGCCGTGCTCCAGTACGGCCCGCGACCGCAGACGAAGAGCACGGCGGCGCCGAGGCACAGACCGAGCAGGTGCGTGGTGGCCCCGTCGGGCAGGCGCTTCTCGCGAGCCGCGACGAAGAGCGCCGGCAGGCTGAGCACAGCCATCGCCCCCAACGGACCGAGCAGGCCGAACTGCCTCGCCATGGCGCCGAACGGCGAGCTGAACATCTGCATCTCGCGGGTGCGCGGTAGCCCCCGGGCCGCTTCGAAGGCCTCCTGGAAAAAGCTCCACCAGGGCCACGCCAGGATCAGGAAGAGTGCACTCGCAGCGGTCAGCTGCAGCGCACGCCGTCGCTCGAAGCGCAGACCGCTGGCCAGCCAGACCACCGCGAACCAGATGCCCGTGAGGTAGATCGAAACCACCGCGACCTGCGCGGAAGTGATGAGCTGCACGTGGAAGCAGAGCGCGGCGCCGAGGAGGCTCGTCGGGCGCGGTTCGCGGGCCCAGCGCGTCAGCAGCCAGGCCCCCAAGACGGCGAAATGCACCGTCATGTTGTTGAGGTTCGTGAGAAGCTGCAGCCGCCAGGGCACGAATACGACCAGCACGGCGGCGAGCAGCCCCGCTGCCGGCGAATCGAAGAGCTCGCGCACCCACAGGAATACGGCGAAGCCGAGCAGCAGGAACGCCGCCACGAGCGCCGTGTTGTAGGTCGCCGGGCTGCTCCCGGTGATCAGGTAGAGAGGGGCGAAGGGCAGCGTGACGCCGAGCAGGGGCTCCCCGAACGCGAGGCCGCTGCTGTAGGGGTGCAGCGTCGGCAGCCTCAACAGCTCGCCGAAGCGGCCCTCGGCCAGCGCCGTCCACTGCCAGGCGCAGTGCAGGTGCTGGAGCAGTGCGTCACCGTGATCACCGATCAGGTGGGTTGTGAAACGCTGGAAGAAGGCGCGAAATTGCAGCACCACGAGGCCCGCGTAGACAGCGGCCAGCCCCAGGCCGAGCCAGCGTGCGCCGTGGTCGGGCTCGTCCCTGAGCGCGCGTCGAACCCCGGCCGGCATCCCTCGCCGAGTCTACCACCGGTGCCGAGCGCGAACCGGTGCACAAGCTCGTGGGGTAACGTCCGCAGCATGCATGGGGGTGCGGCGGGATCCGCGGAGCGCTGGCCGCGGGAGGCGTGGCTGCCGTTGTTGGCGGGCCTCACCTGGTTGTGGAGCGCGCCGGGACACGGCTTCGTGGGCTTCTTGTTTTCCGTGATCCCCGGCTGTCTGCTGCTCGGCTCGGGCGTGGCCATGCTGCTGCTGTCCGGCGACCGGCGCAGCGCGCAGTGGGCGGCTGGTGGCGGCGTGCTCGGCGTGCTGTTCGCGCTCCCCGCCTTTCTCGTGGTGGGTTTTGCGGCGGGACTGCTGCTGGTACTCGTCTCCGCTGCTTCCTTCGTGGCCGCGGGCTGGCATTCGATCAAGCTCGAGCTGCCGCACGAGGCGGTCCCGGCGCCGGAGCTCACGGTTGCGTTGGCGGCGCAGGTGGCGATCGACGAGGCCCTGGTGGCCGAGATGGTCTCCCGCACCGCCATGCCGGCTCGCGCTGCCGCGGAAGACCTCGGACGCGAATTGACGCGCGCCCTCGATCTCTTCGGCGCGCGCGGCTGGCTGGCTGCGCCGGCGACGTTTCACGCGAACCCGCCTGCCCTCGAGGCCCCTCGCATCGAGCGTCGCAACCTGCGCTCGCGCGAGTTCGAGCATCTGAGCTTCGAGAGCGGTTACGAGCCGCATGCCGAAGAGCCGGGTCGCGATCGTTGGCTCGGTTACGCGCGCAACCGCACGGCCCACGCCTGGGTGCTGCGCCATCCCGGCGCCGAGCGTCCCTGGTTGATGTGCATCCACGGCTACGTGATGGGCTGGCCGCTGGTCGACTTTGCCGTGTTCCAGCCGGAGCTGTTCCACGAGCAGCTCGGACTCAATCTGATTCTGCCGGTGCTGCCGCTCCACGGCCAGCGCAGCATGGGCCGCCGCAGCGGCGAGGGCTTCTTCGGTGCGAACGTGATGGATATGCTGCACGCGGAGGCCCAGGCCATGTGGGACCTGCGTCGCTGTCTCTCCTGGGTGCGCGGGCAGGGCGACTCCCGGGTGGGTGTCTACGGGCTCTCGCTCGGCGGCTACAACGCGGCGCTGCTGGCGGGCCTCGACGAGCAGCTCGCCTGTGTGGTGGCGGGCGTCCCCGTGGCGGACTTCGCGCGCATCGTGCATCGCCATGGTCCCGCGATCAGCATTCGCACCGCGGAGGGGGCGGGGCTCGGGGAAGAACGCATGCGCGAAGTCAAGCGCGTGGTCTCGCCCCTCGAACTCGCCCCGCAGGTTCCGCACGCGCACCGGCATCTCTTCGCCGGGGTGGCCGATCGCATCGTGCCCCCGGATCACGTGCGCGACCTCTGGCGTCATTGGCACGAGCCGGAGATCGTCTGGTACCAGGGGGGGCACTGCAGCTTCCGAGCGCACCCGCAAGTGGCGCGCATGCTGCAGGGAGCGCTCACGAGCGCCGGCTTGACGTCAGCCTGAGGCGTCGTGCGCCGGATTGCGCAGGAACGAGATCAGCGCCGCGCCCGCGGCGTAGACGCCGAGGAAGATCCAGAATGCCAAGGCGAAGCTGCCGGTCCGATCGTGAATGAACGCGGTCAGGGGCACGCCGATCATGTTGAGCGGAACTTGCACCGGGCGCAACAGACCCATCAGCTTGCCGAACGACAGCCGGCCGAAGATGCGGCCGGCCACGGCGCCCTGCAGTGGCACGATGCCGCCCATGCCAAAGCCGTAGACGATGCCGCCGGCGACCAACGTCGGATAGCTGACAGCGTTCATCAGCAGCACCACGCCTGCGAACTGCACGCCGAACGAGGTCCAGATTGCCACGCGCGGGTCGCCGCGATCGACCAGCGAGCCGAAGACGGGCTTGCCGAGCATGCCGGCAAACGCCGATGCCGACAGCAGCCACGCCGGCTGATAGCCGTCGAACCCGAGGTCGGTGGCGTAGGCGGGCAAGTGGATCAGAACCGACGACAGGCACGCCATGGCCAGGCCGAAGCTGAGGGCGATGGCCCAGAAGCTCGGCGCGCGGAGCATGTCCCGGGTGCTCCAGTACACGTCCGCAGCGGCGAGCGGTGCGGCAGGTGCATCCGGCGAGTGGCCATCGGGACGCTCGCCCACGTCCTCCGGACGCGTGATGACGAAGAACCACACCAGCGGCACCACGATCAGCAGAATGCCCACGGCATAGATCTGGAAGCCGCCGCGCCAGCCGAAGTGCCCGATGAGCCAGGTCGCGACGTGGGGCATGACGATGCCCGAGAGCGACACGCCCATGGTGGCTATGCCGAGTGCGCGGCCGCGCTTCAGCGCGAACCAGTTGGCGACGAGCTTCGCCGACGCCATGCCCCCCATCATGCTGAGGCCGATGGCGAAGAACGTGCCCAGCACCAGGTAGTACTGCCAGATTGCCTGGGTCTGGGAGAGCGCGACGAAGCCGCTGCTCACGGTGCACGCGCCGATGAGCATCAGGCGCTTGAGAGGCAGGCGGTCGAGCAGGCGTCCGACGGTGGGGCCCAGGATGCCGCCGACCAGGTTGGAGACCGAGATGCCGGCGGCCACCCAGACCGTGGCGCCCTCGAAATCCGCGTCGATGTGCGGGTAGAAGATGCCGAACGAGTAGAAGAGGAAGCCGACGGCGACGAAGTCCACCAGGAAGGCGACTGACACCATCTGCCACCCGTGAAAGGGAACGGGCGTTGCGGGGTCCTGCGTCATCGAGCGGATTGGTCGCGGGCGACGAGTAGAACGCGGATGGCCTCATGGGCCGTGCGTGTCAGCGGGTAGTTTCGGGCGAGGACGAAGGCGATCGTGAGAAAGAGCGCGGGGCCCACCGCGGTGAGCGTCCGAATCGCGAAGATCACCGTGTCGTTCTGGCTCTGCCCTTCCTTGAAACCCGCGGCGCCGAGGACGGTCGCGACCGCCGCAACGGCCAGGCTGCCGCCGAGCTTGCGCACGAACATGTAGGCGCCGTTGTAGATTCCCTCGCGCCGCTCGCCGGTGGCCAGGTCGTCCTCATCAACGACTTCGCCGAGCATCGACCACGCCATCAGGTCGACGACCGCGAATCCCACCGCAGCGAGGGGCACCAACACGAATGCGATCCAGCGCGGAGACGTGGCATCGATCAGCAGAAAGGGCAGAAAGGACACTGCCCACCAGACGGCACCGAAGGCGAAGAGGCTGCCCTTGTCGTGACGCCGCGCGATGCGCAGCCAGAACGGCAGGGACACCAGCGTTGCGCCGATGAACAGCCCCATGACGAGCTCGAAATCTTCTCCGCGCCCCAATACGAACGTCAGGTAGAGGATCAGCAGGGCGCCGATGATGTCCATGCTGATGCGGCTGCACAAGTAGAGGCCGGTCAGGCGCCTGAAGGTGCGGTTTCTCATCACGATGGAGAGGCCATCCCACAGGCCGAGCTTCTTCTCTCGCTGCTGGAAGTCCTGGCGCTCCCAGGAGGCGGCATAGGCGAGCAACCAGGGTACGGAGACCAGGAAGCCCATCACCACGCCGGCCATGGCGTAGCCCTCGGCTCCGCCGCCCAGCGCGTTGGCGATGGGGCGCACCAGCATCGCCGCCGCCAGCAGGCCGAAGATCGAGCCGACGTTGCGGTAGGCGTTCAACGAAGTGCGGCCGTCGTAGCTGCACGCCATCTCGGGCAGCAGCGCGAGGTAGGGCACGGCGAGCACCGTCATCGAGAGACTCATCACGACGTAGAGCACGCTGTAGTAGGCAAACATCTGCAGCTGCGTGCCGCCCGGCGAGGTCCACATCAAGGCGAAGGAGATGCCGAAGGGCAGCGCGCCGATCAGGAAGAAGGGGCGCCGCCTGCCCCAGCGCCAGCGGCTCGAGTCCGAGAAGCGCCCCATGGCGGGGTCGGTGATGGCATCGACGGCCCGACCGATCAGCTGCACGAGACCCGCCAGCTCCGGGCGCAGGCCGGCGACCTGCGTCAGGAAGAACAGCACGTAGACCATGTTGAGCGACGTGAGCACCAGGTTCACGGTGAAGTCGCCGCTCGCGTACAGCGACTTCCGCGCCGGCGTCAGGCGTGCGTCCTCGGCGCCGGCGCCGGTTCGCTCGACGGATTGGTTCAATGGGGCCTCGGTGATCCGGCGGTCTCGGGTGCGGAGACGCCGTAGAATCGCAGTATGGCAGCATCAACGACGCGGGCGAGAGCCAACTTCGAGATCAAGGCGCGTTGCGCAGACCTGGCTGCCGCACGCGAACGGGCCGAGCGAATCGCGACCGAGCACGTCGGCGTGGATCATCAGGTCGACACCTACTTCGCGACGCGCGCGGGAAGGCTGAAGCTGAGGGAATCATCGCTCTCCGGCGGGCAGCTGGTGCCCTACCTGAGGCCGGATCAGCCGGGGCCCCGTCGCTCGGACTACCGCATCCTGCCGGTGCCCGATCCGGCGGGCACCAAGGCCCTGCTCTCGCAGATTCTCGGCGTGCACCGCGTGGTGGACAAGCAGCGCGAGATCTTCCTGGTCGACAACGTGCGCATCCATCTCGACCGGGTCGAGGGCCTCGGCACCTTTCTCGAGCTCGAAGCCGTCTTCGATGGCACGCCGGGCGCCGAGGCCGCGCAGCAGCGCAAGCTGGAGCACCTGATGAGGGAGCTCGGCGTTCGGCCGGATGACCTGATCGCAACTTCCTACGAGGCGCTGCTCGAGGAATCTTGAGACACACCGCTGGGCGTCGCGTCCTGGCCGGGCCTCACGGAGGAACGTGCCGGCTGTGAAGGCGGTGGCGCGCGGAAGCAGAGGTGCCCCAACGCAGGCGCTTGCATCTTGGGTGAAGGAGCGAGGGGCGCCGGCGCATGAGCACGACACCGCCTTCACACCCGGCCCTGGCGTCGCTCGCCGAGCCATTGCTGCGACACCGCCTGCTAGAACTCGGCCCTGCGGTACGGCGCCACGACGGCGGCGATCCGGGCTGTGGCCGACTCAGACGTCGAAGTGTTTGCGGATCAGCCGCAGAAAGATGCCGTCCGGCAGCCAGCGCTTTCCGATCGGCGTCAATGCGGTCTCGGCGCCGATCGTGTAGCGGACTCGCGGGCGTCGGGCGCAGAGCGCAGTGTGGATGGCGCGGGCCACCACGTCCGGGCCCGGGGCCCTGGGCAGCGACTCGCGGATCACTCGCTCGGCCGCCCGGGCGCGCTCGGCGTAGGCCGAGGCCCCGGGGTCGCCCCAGTCCATCACGTCGTTGAAGCCGGTGTCGATGTCGCCGGGCTCCACCAGCACGACCTTCACGCCGGTCGGGTGGAGCTCGTTGCGCAGCGCCAGCGCCATGGATTCGATGGCCGCCTTGGTTGCGGAGTAGTGGGCCTGAAAGGGGATGGGTGCGCGTCCGGCGAGGGAGCCCACCAGCACGATGCGGCCGCGGCCCGCCCGGCGCATGTCCGGCAGCGCCGCGCGCACGCAGCGCAAGACGCCGAAGAAATTGGTCTCGAATTGCGCGCGCGCGGCCTCGAGAGTCACCTCTTCGATGCTGCCGAAGATGCCGTAGCCGGCGTTGCAGACGAGTGCGTCGAGGCCCCCGGCCGCGGCTGCAGCTTCCGCGACCCCCTTCGCGACCGAGGCGTCGTCGTGCACGTCCATCTCGATCCACTCGACGTGCGCTGCCGCGGCGACGTGCTGTGCGGGATGGCGGCTGGTGCCGAAGACGCGGAAGCCGTGTTCGGCGAGCCGTTTCGCCGTGCTCGCGCCGATGCCTGACGAGGCGCCGGTGACCAGGACCGAGGGCTGCATCGTGGGCGCGATGCTACCACCTCGCCATGCTCCGCCCGATTGCGGCCCTGCTGCTCGCAGGCCTGGCCTGCGTCCCGCTGGCCTGCGCCGACGAGGCCACGGCGCCCAGCACCCCGAACGCCGGCCGGGCGCGCCGTGTCTGGCTCGCGCTCGGCGGGGAGACGTTCACACTCGAGCTCGCGACGGATCCAGACACCCGCTACCGCGGGCTCTCCGGTCGGGGCGATATCGGTCGCAACGGCGGAATGCTCTTCGTCTACCCGGATGCGGCGCTGCGCGGCATGGTGATGCGGGATTGCCCGGCGCCGCTCGACGTGGCCTTCCTCGATGCGGGCGGGCGGATCGTGGCGCTGGCGGAGATGGAGCTCGAGCCGCCTCGGGCTTCCGACGAATCCAGCGCCGCGTACGAGAGGCGTCTGCCGATCTACCGCAGCGGCGTGCCAGTGCGCTTCGCCATCGAAGTGGCCGGCGGCAGGCTGGCTTCACTGGGTGTGGCGGTCGGAGACGCAATCGCCCTCGACATCGACGCGCTGGCCGCTCTGGCGCGCTGACTCTGCCGTGGCTCGGGCTGACGAGACGCACGCCGAGCGGCTCGAGCGCAGAGGCCGGTGCGGGCGGAGAGGCTCAGCGGATCTGGCGGGCGCGGAGGATCTTGAAGAGCAGGGGCCAGCCGAAGATGAAGGGATGGCGGCGCTGGCGTGCCGAATGGGCGATGGGAACGCCGGTGTGGCGTTCGACCTTCCACAGGGCGTAGGGCAGCCAGTCGGTCTGGAGGAAGGCTGTCTGAAGCAGCTGGGCCACGTAGAGCGCCTTGGCCAGGGGGCGGCGGCGGTTCCAGGTCTTTCGGCGTGCGTCACGCTCGTGCGCCGGAAGCGTCAGCTCGAAGCGCGCGCCATCCCATGCCACGGGTAGCGCGCCACGGCTCTCGAGCTCGTCGAGGGCCACGCGCAGTACCACGGCGAAACGTTCTGGAGAGGCGTCGAAGATGCTCGAAATCGTCTCCGGGCTCTCGGAGCGCATCTCGCGCCGGTAGGTTTCGGAGAACGCGCGCTGCCAGAATTGCTGCGCATCTGCGGGATCGTCGAGCAGCGGCGCGATCGTCACGACGGCGGTGAGCACGGCTTGCTCGCACAGCTGCACCAGGTCGTCGAGTGCGGCCGGGTCGCGGTGCCAGGCGGACAATGCAGGCTGGCAGAAGCGCGCCCAGAAGCCAGTGCGGTAGCCGCCGGGTGCGACGCCCCGCGCAAAGTCGTCGGCCGTGACGACGGCGTACTTCGAGCGCAGCCGGCTGCCGTCCGGCGCGTCGCACTCGATCCACAGCACGCTGGGCGGCAACCCATGGCTCCAGCGCGGGAGCCCGGCTGCTGCGTATTCGTCGACGACGGCGTAGAAGTCGAGCACTCCCTCGGCGGTGTCCTTGCGCAGACACGAGCCGTAGAAGAGCACCGAAGCGCAGGTGGGGCCGAGCTCGTCGCGGATGGCGCCGGCGATGCAGGCAGCTGCCTCTGGCGCCGGGCGCGTCAGCTCGTCCCGCACGAGGCCGGCGAGCGTGTCTGAGCCGGCGGTCACCGGCCGGTCAGGCGCGAACGAACGTCACGCGCCGGTCGGAGGTCAGCGTGAAGAGCTCGTCCGCCCGCGGCGGATAGATCTCGCCGTCGACGGTGACGCCACACGAGAGCCGCAATGCCACGCGGTCGGCGTTGCGGCTGATGTAGCCGTTCTCTTCGGTGGCAAAGCGCGGCAGCCGGCCCCACATCAGCATCGGCGCCGCCACCGCCAGGTGTTTGGCGTTGCCGGCGATGCAGGTGGTGCGCACGTCGCCACGGCCCTGGTCCCAGAAGGGGTTCATGTTCCAGTAGAGCCGCTGCAACGTCGTCGCGATGGCCACGCGGAACTCGCCGCCCGGCACCAGCGCGCCGTCGAGGCTCAGGTCGACCTTGTCGGGCTGCAAGATGCCGTCGTATGGGTTCAGCGCGCTCTTTGCAATGAGTGCCCCGGTCACCAGGCCTGCTCCCAGCGAACCCTGGGTGCGGCCCTGCGGAAAGATGGAGTGCGTCAGCGCGATTGCGCGGTGGATCATCCCGACGCCGAAGAACATGCCGTACTGCACACGACGACCGCGGTCGAAGGAGACCCGCAGCACCGGGCGGTGCACGAAGCGCTCGTGGAGGCGGCCGGCGCGGGCAGCCTCGGCCACGTTGCGCATGCCGCACACCGGGTCGCGGGTGGCCCCCAGGTCCTTGGCCGCCATGTTCGTGCGCCCACCACGCAGCGGCGCCACGAAGGGCGCCTGGGTGAACTCGTCGCTGGTCAGGATCTCGGTGAGCGTGTGCTGGAGCGTGCCGTCGCCACCGTTGACGATGACCAGCTCCACACCGCGGCGCGCCAGCTCGGAGACCGCATCGGGCAGCGCTCCCGCCTGGCTGGTTTCCACGTGGTGTACTTCGGGAAAGTCCCGAAGCACACCGAGCATGCGGGAGACGAGGCGGTCGCTGCGTCCGGCACGCAGGTTGTTGATCAAGCCGATCTGCACGTGGACTCCTCGCCTGGGCGGATTGTCAGTGGGAAACGACGCGGGCCGGCAGGGGGCCGGGAAGACTGGCGGAGGACCTGGACTGGATTCGGTCCGACGCCGCGTCGACTTCACTTGCTTGGCTGTGGCCCCTCATCCGGGAGGCCTGGCGAGAGAGAAGTACAGCATGGGAGGCGTGGAGGGCAAGCGTCTTGTTGCCCCGCGGGGATGGGGTCACTCGTCTCTGGCGGGCCGGGGCGTGTCGTTGTCCCAGGGCTCCACGCGGTCGCCTCGGCTCCGGGCGAGTCCTGCCTGGGCCAGCCGCAGGCTGTGGAAGGCGAGCGAGGCCAGCGTCCAGGCGGCCACCAGCAGCATCCCGAGATCGGGGCGGCCGCCGGCCGCGGCCACCATGAAGAAAATCAGGTTCGGATTGCGCCGCGCCGTGATGGTGCGGAAGAGCGTGTCGATGGGGCGCCAGCTGTGGGTCTCGAAGCCGAAACCCGCCAGGAAGGCGCCCTCCAGCGCGCGCCCGACGAAATAGCCGCCGATCACGATCCAGGTGGCCGGGTGCGATCCCCAGCCCATGCCGGCGCCCCAGGCCCACCACCAGAACGGCGGGTGCACCAGGTCGAGGCCGTGGTCGAGCATGTCGCCGAGTCGGCTCGAGGTGAGCGTTACCCGCGCGAGCTTGCCGTCGACCGTGTCGAGAAACGTCATGCCCCAGGCGGCGGTGAGGCCCCAGCCGTAGGCGCCTGTACCGAAGGCCCAGAACGCCGCGATCGCCAGCAGCCAGCTCACCAGCGTCACCGTGTTCGGGTGGGTCTGGGCTTGCGCCAGATGGCGCGTCACCCAACGCGCCGGGATCGGCCAGACCCACTTGGTGACGAGATCCGTTGCGCCCTTGTAGGAGGCGCTGAACGTCCGAGCTTCGATGGCGGGAATGGATTCGCAGAGCGCGGGCAGCAGGTACGGCGGATCGGTCTTGCGCAGCTTGGCCGAATAGGCCGTTGCGACCTGTGCGGCCCGCCTGGCCGGGAGCCCCGCCGGCGTCGAGCCGCTTCGCAGCGCGGCCAGGCTCTCAGAGAACGCTGCGGGAGCGCAGCGTGCGGCCACCGGAGTGGCGTCGTCCGCGACCAGCAGCACGTCGTTCTCGGCGGCGAGCAGAGCGGCGACGAGCCGGTCGTCGTAGATCCAGTCGGCGCGCAGGAGCACGGCGGGGCGGGCGGAGGCCGTCGGTGCCGGCTGGGCGGCATCGAGCACCCGCACGTCGTCGCAGCCGGCCGCTGCGAGCGCGCGGCGCAGGCGCTCCGCCGGGCTGAGCCCCCACACTGAAAAGCCGGCGGCGGCTTCGCCGGCGACGATCCAGGCGGCCGATGCTCCAGCGCGCGCGGGTTCGGACATGATTTCGAAGCCCTCGCATGCGCGGGATGCCGGTGCGGGCGGCGCAGGATATCACACGCCTAACCCCTGGGGCAGGCTCCGGAAAGTGAGTTAGCCTCGCAGCCCACCAGCCGAGGGGCAGCACCCGAGTGACGACGCTCGCGCACCTGTCGGACCTGCACGGCACCTCGGTGGCCATGCATCGCCCGCTCGACTTTGCGGGCAAGCGTTTCTTTGGATGGCTCTCCTGGCGCAGCAAGCGGCGTTTCGTCTACCGGCCGGAGGTGCTCGAGGCGCTGGCCCGGGATCTCGCCGCTGCCCGGCCCGACCACGTTGCGGTCACCGGCGACCTCACCAACGTCGCGACGGCGGAGGAGTTCTCCGAGGCGCGGGGCTGGCTCGAGAAGCTGGGCGGCCCCGAGCGGGTCTCGGTCGTGCCCGGCAACCACGATGCCTACGCCCCCATCGCGCCGGAGCGCTCCTGGGATCTGTGGTTGGAGTACCTGCGCTCGGACGACGCGGTGGGAGAGCCGGGATTTCCGAGCCTGCGCGTGCGCGGCGGGTTGGCGCTGGTTGGCGTGAACTCGGCGCTGCCGACGGCGCTCTTCCTGGCCACGGGTCGCGTGGGGGAGGTGCAGCTCGGCCGACTCGAACGCAGGCTCGTCGAGCTGCGCGACGCGGGCCTGTGTCGGATCGTGCTGATCCACCATCCCGTGACACAGGGCGCCGTCTCGCCGCGGCGGGCGCTTCGCGACGCGCCGGCGTTGCGCGCGATCTTGCTGCGAACCGGCGCCGAGCTGGTACTCCACGGGCACGGGCACCGCACGCTCTTCGCGTCGTTGCCGGGTCCGTCTGGAGACATTCCCGTGGTGGGGGTCCGTTCTGCCTCGGACGCCACGGAGCGGTCCGAGAAGCGCGCCCAGTACCACGTGTACGACATCGAGCGCGGCGCCAACGGTTTCCGCATCGCCGCCCGCATTCGCGGCTACGCCGCGGACGGGCGCTTTGCAGCGCTCGGCGAGCAGGTATTGCGGGCGTAGCCCCGCGCAAGGGCGTCCCGTCTCCCCGTCTATTGCTTGGCGGCTCAGTCTTGCGCGGCCAACCGCTCGCTCAGCACGCGCTCGGCAAGCGCGAGGTCCGAGGGGCGGTCGACGTCGACGGCGGCCTCGGCGAACGGCAGCCGCACGGCTTCGATGCGGCAGCCGATCGCCTTCGATGCCCGCGCCAGCGCGGCGTCGAGGGTCAGGCGGCGCAGGGCGAAGAGCAGCAGTGACAGCGGACCGAAAGTCGATGCGATGCGCCAGGGCTTCTTGCGGAAGCTCTCGGCGCGGATCCAGAACTCCACGGCGCGAAGCGCCTGGGGTGTGCGGAAGACGAAGAGGTTGGCGCCCGTGTAGCGGGCATCGCGAAACGGGAGCCAGGTGCGCGGCACTGCTGGAAAGCGGGCTTCGACTACGCCTTGCGCGACGACACCGACACACACGTGGGCTTCCAGAGCGCTGGCCCGGGTGAGGAAGTGTTCTGCCATCTCCGGTGTGAGCAGCGCGTGGTCGGCTGTGGTGACGAGCACGGGGGCGTCCGTGTGTGCCGCCAGCGCGTCGAGCACGCTGCGGCTCGGCGACGCGAGGCTGCGGTGCGGCGCCAGCTGGCCCGCGTTCACCCTCGCCTTCAGCTCCGGTACGCTGTCGAGCGCCGCGGGATCGTCGATGCTGACGCGCAAGCGGCCAACGCCGGCAGTGGCCTCGAGGCTGCGCAGTACGCGCAGCAGCATCGGCACGCCAGCCACTTCCAGCAGCGCTCGGTGGCCGACGCCCTGGATCGCGGCCAGGGGGTCGCTCTCGCCCCTGCTACCGGCCAGCACCAACGCCTCGAACGGAGGGCTCGGGCTCAGAACGACCCCGGGCTGGGCGGGGTGGCGGCCGCCACTCGGATAGAACGGCCGTTTTGGGCGCTTTTGTGGCTTTGCCGGAGTGTCATCTGCGGCGGGATTCTAGTCATCCGAACGGGAACTTGCGCGGGAGCTGGGATTTGAATGGGTGTAAAAAACCACATTATTGCGGGTTGTGGGCTAGTCAGTGGGGCGCGATCTCGCTAACTACTGCCGCGTCGGGGGGGCAGAAGTCCATGCGCATTCGTGATGTTCGGGTCGGCAAGGGTCACCCGATCGCTCTCATCTCCGGTCTGAACGTCATTGAATCCCAGGAAGCCACCATTGAGGCTGCCCTGGCGGTGCAGGGCGTGGCTGAGCGCCACGGCTTTCCCGTGGTGTTCAAGGCTTCCTTCGACAAGGCCAATCGCACCAGCCTCCATTCGTACCGCGGGCCGGGCCTCGATGAGGGGCTGCGCATTCTCGATGCCGTGAAGCAGGCGACCGGGATGCCCCTGCTGACCGACGTGCACGAGCCCGGTCACGCGAAGCTGGTCGCCGAGGTCGTCGACTGCCTTCAGGTGCCGGCGTTCCTGTCGCGGCAGACGGATCTCATCGCGGCCTGCGCGGCCACGGGCGCGCCCATCAACCTCAAGAAGGCTCAATTCATGGCGCCGGATGACCTGCATCACGTCGTCGAGAAAGCACGGGTTTTCGGGGCGGCGGGTGTGATGATCACCGAGCGCGGTGCGCTCTTTGGCTACCACGACCTGGTCGTCGACTTTCGGGGCTTTGCAGAGCAACGTCGGTTTGCACCCCTTTGCTTCGACGCAACGCACTCGGCCCAGCGGCCCGGCGCCGGCGAACGCGCCAGCGCTGGCAATCGCAATGAGGTCGCGCCGCTGGCCCGCGCCGCGGTTGCCGCCGGCATCGACGCGCTCTTCATCGAGGTGCACCCGGACCCCGAGAACGCCCCCTGCGACGGTCAGTGCCAGATTCGCATCGCCGATCTCGACCGTCTGCTGGGAGAAGTGAGCGCCATCCAGGATGCCCTGGGCCAGGCGCGCTCGGCCCAAGGCTGAGCCGAGCGCCCGCGCCGTCGCGGGCGGCGCGCCAGAGGAGACGCATGAAGGCCATTGTTCTCAGTGCCGGTCAGGGCAAGCGGCTTCTGCCGCTCACGGCGGAAGCCCCCAAGTGCCTGTTGCCGCTGTCGGATGAAGTCAACGTGCTCGAGCTCCAGCTGCACGCGTTGGCGCGCTGCGGTGTGAAGCAAGCCACGGTGGTGATCGGGTTCGGTGCCGAGCGGGTGGAGCGCTTGCTGGCCGCTACGCCGATCCCGGGTCTGAGGGTGACGACTCAGTACAACCCCTTCTACGCCCAGAGCGACAATCTCGCCACCTGCTGGCTCACTCGTCACGAGATGCTCGACGATTTCCTGCTGCTCAATGGCGACACGATCTTCGAGGATCGCGTGCTGCGCCGGGTGCTGGGAGGGCCGGCGGCGGCAGTCACCGTCACCATCGATCAGAAGCGCGACTACGACGCCGACGACATGAAGGTGTCGATTGGCGAGACGGGTCGGCTGCTCGCCATCGGCAAGACACTGAAGCCGGAGATCGTCAACGGCGAATCGATCGGCCTGCTCTGTTTCCGCGGCAAGGGCCCCGGGCTCTTCAGCGACGTACTCGAGCGCGCCATGCGCCGGCCCGAGGCGCTCAAGGCCTGGTACCTCTCGGTGGTCAACGAGCTGGCACAGGAGGTCGCCATCGAGACCGCATCGGTGCGCGGCTTCTGGTGGCGCGAGATCGATTCACCCGAGGATCTGGAAGAGGCGCGGCGCAGCTTCGGCGCGCGTTCCGAGGCACCGCCGCCGCTGGAAGCCGCCGCGGCGCGCTGCTGAGGCGACCTCGACGCCTCGGGATTCCCCTCGAGGGAACCATGAGTTCAGATCTTCTTCAGCACCCGCCTCCGAAGCACCGCCGCCTGCGTGCCACGCTATTTCGCTACGTGGCGCGGGAGGCCTTCGTTCCCACGCTTTTCGCCCTGTTGGGCCTCACCATCGTGATGCTCACCGCCAACTTCCTCGGCTACTCGGAGCTGGTGATCAATCGCGGAGTCAACGGCGCGGACATCTTGCGCATGGCGCTATGCGACGCAATCCCGGTGGCGGGCCAGATCCTTCCGTTCGCGATGTTCGTCGGCGTGCTGGTGGCGCTAGGCCGGCTCGGGGCGGATCGCGAGATCCTGGTGCTCGAGGCCTCGGGTGTCGCGGCGGCTCGGCTCGTGTGGCCGGTGGTCTCGTTCGCCGGCGTCATGACACTGGTGGCGCTGCTGCTCTCGGTCTACGCCACGCCCTGGGCCAGTCGCAGCTTCGACACAATCCTCGAAGAGGTGTCGCGCACGAAGCCCTGGGCCCAGCTGGAGGCGGGGCAGGTCAACGAGTTCGGCGGTTGGCAGCTCGAGGCACGGGAAGCGTTGCCGGCTGGGGACGAGCTGCGCGGAGTGATGTTGTTCGTCCCGGATGCCGGTGAGACGCTCTTTGCGCGACATGGCTCCCTCGGCGCCGGCGAGGGCGGCGCCATCGAGCTGACGCTGCGCGACGGCGTGATGCTGTTGCGCCCCAAAGCGGATCAAGCGCGGGTGATGCGCTTCGAATCCGCGACCACCCTGTTGCCGGACAGCGACAGCGGGTTGCGGCGCGGCAACAAGCAGCGGCTCGCGGGGCTTCCCATCGATGTGCTGATGCGCAGGGCCGCCGCGTGGAAGCAGAGCGAGAACAGTCGCGTGTCCTGGTCGCTGTTGGCGCTTCACCGGCGTTTCGCCTTCCCCGCGGCGACGCTCTGCTTTGGATTCCTGGCGGTGCCGCTCTTCTTGGCGCGGGGAAGATTCTCCCGTGCCAGCGGCGGGGTCATGGGGCTGCTATGCACCATCGTCTACTTCAGCGTCGTGCAGTTCTCAGACGGCGTGATTCGGCGCGGCACGTTCTCCGTCGGGTTTGGGGCCTGGTTCCCGAACCTGCTCTTGGTCTCGGTAGCGCTGCTCTTGTTGCTGCGCGCGCTGCGTGAACGCGTCGCGGGTTACAACTTCGATGGCAGGCGCCGGCGCTGGCGTCTCCCGCGTCGCAAGCAGCGGCCGGCCCCGGAGTTGCAAGCGTGGCGCGGGCGCCCACACCGTCTTGCGCTGGCCCGCTACGTCAGCGGGCGCTTCCTGCAGCTCGCGGCGCTCACCTTCTCGGTGTTGTTCGTTGCCTACTTCATGATCGATCTGATGGAGCGGCTCTCGTGGTTCGCGCGCCACGAGGCTACCTCCCTCGAGATCGTGCGTTTCTACAGCGCGCGGGTGTGGTTGCTCGCGTCCCGCGCGGTTCCGATGTCGCTGCTCATCGCCACGGCGCTCACAGTGAGCCTTCTCGCGGTGGAGGGCGAGCTGATAGGCATGCGGGCCTGTGGCATTCCCGCGGTGCGCGGAATGCTGCCGGTGCTGCTCCTGGCGGCCAGCGTGGCCCCACTCTATTTCCTCTTGAACAATGTGGTGGTGCCGCGCACCAACGCGATCGCCGACGATCTCAAGGTCACGGAGATCAAGGGCGAGCGGTCCGCGGCCAAGAACGAGCTGAAGAAGGCTGGCCTCTGGGCGCGATCCGGCAGTCAGCTGTTGCAAGCGGGCTACTTCGACACCGATCTCGGTCACGTGCGCGACGTGACGCTGTACGAGCTCGGCGAGCACGGCATGCCGACGGCGCGCACCGATGCCGCGCGCGGCCGCCACATCGGAGATGGTTGGTGGCGTTTCATCGATCCGACCCGCGTCGAGCTGAACGGCGCCGGCGCGAAGGTCGTGGACGCACCGCTCCACCAGCAGCTCGGCGAGATCGTGGCCGCCGAGGTCGATACCATGCATCTGCCGGTGCACCGCATCGCGGAGGAGGCGCGCGCAATCGAGGCGGACGGCTTCCCGGCCACTGAGTTCTGGGTCGACTATCAAGTGCGACTCGCGGAGCCGTTTGCCTGCGTGGTGCTACCGGTTCTCATGTTGTTGTTTGCCGTGGCTGGACCGCCGTTTCCGGGTCCGGCGCAGACGTTGCTGGTGAGCGGCATCGTCGGTGTCGCCTACATTCTGCTGGGCGCCGTGTCCTCTTCTCTGGGTCGAGGCGATGTGATTTCCCCGGTGGCTGCTGCCTGGGGACCCGTGGCGCTGGCCAGCCTGGCCACCGCGTTCTACGCCGCACGGGTGTGGCGTCGTCTCTGATGCGGCAGTGCCCGACCGCGTGCCCCGGTGCGCGTGCGCAACCCGCCAGTGGCGCCGAGGCCGAGCGCTGACTCGCGGTCCCGCTGCACTCCGTTAGACTGGCCCGGTCCCATGCAGCGAGACATCTTCAGCGAAGAGCACGAGCTCTTCCGGGCGCAGTTCCGCCGCTTTGCCGAGGCCGAGATCGTGCCGAAGGTCGAAGCCTGGAATCGGGCCGGCAGCTCCGACCGCGACACCTGGCGGCGCGCCGGCGAGGAGGGCTTTCTCGGTGCGGCCGCGCCGGTCGAGTATGGCGGTGCCGGTGGTGACTTTCTGTTCGACGTGGTTCTGATCGAAGAGATGGCAGCGCTGCGCGCGCACGCCATGATGCTGTCTCTGCACTCGGATATCTGCATGCCGTACCTGGTGGCCTACGGAAGCGAAGCGCAGAAGCAGAAGTATCTGAGCGGTGCCATCTCTGGTGATACCCTGCTGGCCATCGCGATGACCGAGCCCGGCACAGGCTCGGATCTCGCGAACGTCAAGACCCGCGCCATCCGCGATGGCGACCGCTACCTGTTGAACGGCGCGAAGACGTTCATCTCGAACGGACAGATTTGCGACATGTGCATCGTCGTGGCCAGGACGGATCCGGCGGCGGATCCGCCGCATCGCGGCATCAGCCTGTTGCTGGTCGATGCCGACACGCCGGGCTTCCAGCGGGGCCGCAATCTCGAGAAGCTGGGGCTCAAGGGACAGGATACCAGCGAACTCTTCTTCGAGGATTGCGCTGTTCCGGTCGAGAACCTGCTGGGTGAGGAGGGTCAGGGCTTCAAGCTGTTGATGAGTCAGCTGCAGCAGGAGCGACTTTCCATCGCGGTGGCTTCCATAGCATCCTGTCGGCGCTCTCTCGAGGACACCATCGCTTACGTGCGCGAACGCGAAGCCTTCGGCCAGCGCCTTTCGCAGTTCCAGAACACGCAATTCAAGCTCGCCGAGCTGGCCACCCATGTCGAGGTTGGTCAAGCTTTTGTCGACAAGCTCAGCAAGGCCCACACGCACGGCGAAAAAATCGTCAGCGAGGTCAGCATGGCCAAGTGGTGGACCACCGATCTGCAGAAGCGGCTCACCGGCGAATGCCTGCAGCTCCACGGTGGCTATGGATTCATGAGCGAGTACGCGATCTCGGGTGACTACGCCGATGCCGCGGTGCAGTCGATCTACGCCGGCTCGAACGAGATCATGAAGGTGATCATCGCGCGGCATCTCGGTCTCGAGTGAATCCCTCGGCGATCGCGGCCGTCTTCGCCGCCGCCCTGTGTGCGGCGTCGCTAGCGCGTGCGGAGCTGGTCGCCGAGCGCATCAGCGATGCCAACTTCGCGGCGTTCTCGATCGGTGGCCCCGATTCCATCGGTGGCGTCGGGGACTGGTACCTGGCGAACGACCTCGTCGAGGTGATCGTCGACGACCCGGCGCGCCGCTTTGGCAAGCTCAACTACGGAGGCACGTTGGTGGCGGCCGGCGTGCCCGGTCGGCCTGGCGACGGCCAGTTCGCGCGGATCTTCCCCATAGTGAACATGGATCAACGCGTGCAGCTGAACTACGACGCCCTGCGGGTGGAGCGCGAGCCCGACGGCTCCGCCGCTCGGCTCGTCGTCTCCAGCCAGCAGGGCATGAGCACGATCGAGCGCGGCGCATTCATCGACCCGTTGGTGCCGGACAGCGACGAAATCGCGCAGGTGTTTCCTGAAACGCTCTACGAAGTGCGTCCCGGGGAGCCGTTCGTGCGCATAACCACGCGGCTCGAGAACCGCAGCGGACGCTCGGTGCCGATCTTCGCATACGGCGAGGCCTGGATGCGCGGAGGACGCGGTCCCCACGGCTTCGTCGGCAACACCCTCGATCCGGAGCTCTCCTCGGGCTTCCACCACCGCGACTTCGATCGCGCGCGTCCGCTGACCGCCATATCCGCGATGACGCCGGCGACCTTCATCGCGGTGAGTGGCATTCCGCCGTGGCCGCCGATCACCTACGCGATCACCAGCCCCGAGCGAGTGGCGCGCGGGCTTCGCAGTTTCGGGGTGACGAGTACACACATCCACCTGATGAGTACCTTCGTCGAAGACCCCGGGTGGGCGGAACTCGGCTACCTGCGTATGGCCGAGGCGCTCACCGGCGAGATCCCGGCCGGCGAAGCCTTGGTTTACGAGCGGCGCCTCGTCGTCACGCCTGGCCCCGACGTGGCTTCGGCTACCGATGTGGTGTTTCCGTTGCTGGGCTTCGCGGACGGCTCGAGCGGCGTCACCGGCCGCATCGAGCCAGCGGAGGTGCGTGCGGTGATCCACGTGCAGAGCGCCGCCGGGCACCCCGTCACCCAGATCACATCGCAAACCTCGGGTCCGGAGGCCGGTCGCTACCGGGCCATCCTGCCGCCGGGCGAGTATGGGCTGATCGTGCGCACCCCCCACCGGGAGGAGCGGCGCCTCAGCGCGCACGTGGCGGCCGGCGGTTTCTTCGAGGTCCCCGTGCAACGCTACGCTCCGACGGGGTTTCTGCTCTTCGATCCGGCGTTCAGCGACGGTGGAGCGGGCCGCGTCCTGGTGCACGGCCTCGACGGCACGCCGGACCCGCGCTTCGACCCGGAGATGCTCGACTTCCGCCTCGACGGCACGCCGGTGAAGAGCGGCATCGAGCACGGCGAGCTGCACCTGGTGGGGGGAGCGGCGCGGCGGGTGCCGATCGCACCGGGTCGCTATCGCCTGACCGCGACCCGCGGCATTGAATTCGATGTCGAGGAGAGTGTGGTCGATGTGCCGGAGTCCGCTGCCGAGGTGCGGGTCGAGCCGTTCGCGCTCCCGCGGCTCATCGATCTCGAGGACGCGCTGGTGGCGGATCTTCACGTACATGCCGAGGCCAGCGACGACTCCGGCATGTCGAATGTCGCGCGTCTGCGCAGCTTCCTGGCCGAGCACGTCGATGTGCTGGTGTCGACGGATCACGACCACCTGGGCAACTACGCCGATGCTCTGGCGGAGCTTCGGGCCGGCGATCGCATTCGCGTGATCGGCGGCGTAGAGGTCACGGGCAGCACGCCGAGCGCCGCGGCGCCGTACACCGTCGGACATCACAATGCCTGGCCCATCCCCTACCGGCCAAACGCCCACCGCAAGGGAGCGCCGCCGAGCCAGGCTGGAGGAGTGGCCGACCTGTACGCGATGTTGCGCGAGACCTATGGCGCGAGGGTGCTGCAGCTCAACCACGCGTTGCCGGAGGTCGGAGGGGAGGAGGAGGAGCGCGATGGCTCCTACCTGATGCACCTCGGCAGGGTGGGCGACGCGTTCGACCCGAGCCTCCCGATCCACGCCGAGCCGAACCGAGCGCTCCTGGACCGGGCTGCCGGTGGCGACACCCGAGCGATCGACTTCGACGCCATGGAGGTCATGAACGGTCTGCGGTATTCGCAATTCCTGCGCCTGCGGGAGGTGTGGTATGCCCTGCAGCGGCAGGGCTTTCGGCGCTCTGCTACCGGCAACTCCGACACTCACGCGCCGTCGGAGAGCGCCGGCTATCCGCGCAACTACGTCTACACCAGCGATCACAGCGGTGGGGAGGGCTTCGATGCCGCCATTCGCGAGGGGCGTCTATTTGCCACCACCGGACCGCTGCTCGTGGCGTTTCGCGCCAACGGCGGGGGCATGGGCGACACCGTCGCGGCGCCCGCCGGCCGGGTGAAGGTCGCTTTGGCCGTGGCGGCCGCGCCCTGGGTGCCTGTCGAGGAGGTGCGCCTGTTGCGCGACGGCGAGGTGGTGCGGCGATTTCGCGACCTGGCCCCCGGCGATGACGTGCTGCGTCTCGAGCGAGAGGTCGATCTCGTGCTCGAGCGCGACGCCTTCCTGACTCTCGAAGCGGGTGCGCCGCTCGATGCGGAGACCGGTGCCTGGGCCGCAGCCCACGCCGGGCTCTACACCCGGCTGGCGCCGGGCGCCGTGTCGACCGCGCTCTCGAATCCGATCTACGTCGATGTCGATGGGGACGGGCGCTCGCGGGCCCCGGGGCTCGCTCCTGCGCGCGCCAGCGGGCAGCTCTTCTGGAGGATCGCTCTGGTCGCGGCGTTCGGCATGCTCTGGTGGTGGTTGCGGCGCCGCTCGCTCGCGGCGCCGCGCGCGGGCTGAGGCGCCACCGTGCCAGTGGCTCGCCTGCCTACACCGAGTCGGCGTAGGCCTCGAGCCGGTCGGCCAGGCCTTCGGCGAAGCGCGCGAACTGTGCCAGTGCGCGCTTGCCGAGGGGCTGCCAGACGCTGGCGATGGCCGCTGCTCGGCCTTGCCGCAGGCCTCCCAGCACGCGACGGCCCCGGGCGCTGAGCTGATAGATGCGCTGGCGCCCATCTTCGGCGCCGATGCTGACGCGCACCAGGTCCGCGTCGAGGAGCTGGCGCAGGGTGCGCGAGACGGCGGCGGGGGTGCAGGCGCGCTGGCGGGCGAACAGGGAGGGCAGGAAGTCGGCGTCGTCGACCTGCTCGAGCATGCGCCACTGGGCCTCGGTCACGCCGGCCTCTCGGGCGAGCTGGGCGCGTCGCTGCCCGAACAGCTCGGACAGGCGCTGCAGGGCTTCGATTGCGCGGTGGATCTCGTCGGAAACCGGTTTCGCAGGAGTTGCGGCGTTCGCCATAATATTTAATAATAATTAATCATAAATTCAAGTCAAACATACGGCTCGACCGTCGGGGGCGGCCGAGAGGGGAGGCATATGGAGACTCGAGAAGCGATCCAGCAGCAGTTCGGCGCAGCCGCCGCTCGCTACGCCACGAGCTCGTACCATCAGATCAGTCCGGACCTCGACGCCATGCTCGCCGCGGCGCTCTGCGACGGCCGCGAACGCGTGCTCGACGTGGGCACCGGCACGGGGCATACGGCGCTGGCGTTCGCGCCCTTCGTCGCCGAGGTGGTGGGGGTCGACTTCACACCGGCCATGCTCCAAGAGGCTCGGCGCCTGGCCGCCGAGCGCGGCGTCGCCAACGTTCGCTTCGACGAGGGCGACGCGATGGCGCTTCCCTACGCCGCCGATTCGTTCGATCTCGTGACCTGCCGCGTGTGTGCCCACCACTTTGCGGACCCGGCCAAAGCCGTGCTGGAGGTGGCGCGGGTGTTGCGGCCCGGGGGTCGCTTCTTGCTGGTCGACAGCGTGGCGCCGGAAGATCCGGCCCAGGACACCTTTTTCAACACCATCGAGCTGCTGCGCGACCGCTGCCACGTGCGCAACCACCGGATCAGCGAGTGGTGCAGCATGCTCCTCGCCGCGGGTTTCGTGGCCGAGCATCTCGACACCTACGCCGTGCCCCTCGACTTCGAGGACTGGGTCGAGCGCATCGGCACACCCGAGGTCGAGCGCGCCGCGCTGCGCGCTCTGTTCCGGGGTGCCACGCGGGCAGTGACCGAGTACTTCGCCCTGCGCACCGGCCCCGAGTGGGGCTTCGACGTGTCGATCGGGCTGCTGCGCGCGCGGCTTCCCGCCGCGGATTGAGCCGGATTCAGCCGGCCCGGGGTGCACGCACGACGTAGTTGCCGCGCTCCTTGTCGAAGTCGAGCTCGATGGCCCCCGCTTCGCGAAGCCCCTCCAGCAGCTCGGCGAAGCTGGTGTGCCCGTAGTACTCCTCGTTGAAGCCCGGGTACACGCGGCGGGTGGCCTGCTTCACCATGGAGCCCCAGACGGTGTCGTAATCGCGCTCGAGAGAGCGCACGATCGAGAGCACCTTGTCCGCGGCATCGTCGAGCAGTCCGCCGTCGCTCTTGCTGCTGGTGCTCTTGCGCCGGGTACTCGACGTCTTCTTCTTGGCCTTCTCGCTCTCGGACTTGCGCAGCAGATCGTCGTAGTAGATGAACTCGTCGCAGCTGTTGATCAGCAGCTCCGAGGTGGAGCTCTTGATGCCACAGCCCAGCACGCGCTTGTCGTTCTCCTTGAGCTTGGCGACCAGCGGCGAGAAATCGCTGTCGCCGGAGATCAACGCGAACATGTCGACGTGCGCCTTCTGGTGGCTCAGGTCGAGGGCGTCCACCACCATGCGGATGTCGGCACTGTTCTTGCCGCTGGCCTTGGACTGCGGGATGTCGACGAGCTCGATGCCCTGGGTGTGGAACTCCCGCACCGCGCTGCGGTAGTGGCCCCAGTCGCAGTAGGCGCGCTTGTAGACGATGCGGCCCTTCTCGAGCAGCCGCTGCAGGATCAGGTCGATGCGAAACTGGCCCTGCTTGAGGCTCCGCGCCCCGATGGCCAGATTCTCGTAGTCGACGAAAACGGCGATGCGGGGCTCTTCAGCCACGGCGATCTCCTTGCGCTCGGATGGGGCGGATGGGGGCGGATGGGGACCGCGGTGGGCCGTCCGAAGGTTCCTCGACGGCGTCGTCCTCGTCGCCTGCAAAGCCGTAGCCAGCGAGATCGTCGGTCGTGGCGACCTGGCCTCCAGTCTCGTCCTCGGCGCGTATCTCGCGCTTCTCGCGCTTCATGGAGGCCTTCTCGGCCTTCTTTGCCTCGCGTTGGCGCTTCAGTACGGCGGTCCTGCTCTTGCGTGCCATGCTCGTCTCCACCCTCTGGGTAGCTTCAGATGGTACTGGGCTGTCGGGGGGCGCCAGCTGTGCCGGCGCAGGGGGCAACGAAGTATACACGCGTGAGCCGGAGCCGGCACCGTGGGGCGTTCTTCCCCGAGGGGAAAGTGCATCCGGATGCGGTCTGGGCGTGCGGGGTCGCTTCTCCTCGCAACCTGCGAGAAACCGCTCCAGCGCATCGATCGCGATGTCAGACCCCCCGAGATGCTCATCGAGGTAGAGCGTCGTGCTGTTGAGCTTCCATTGCGAGAGGCACGGGCCGGCGCAGCCGGGACAGCTGCGGCAAGGAGGTCTCCTGGAGCTGGTGCGGACAGGATAGTCGAGTGTCCGCGGCGCCAGGGCATTCGATCTTACCCGCGGCGCGCGCTCAGGCGGTGTGCGGTGTAGGCGATCGCGAACAGCGCCAGCCCGAGCAGCGGATACGCAGCGTCCGGTTCGCCGGCGAACATGCGCTCGAGCATTACGCCAATCACCACGATCGACGACACGACGTAGATGCCCGGCAGCCAGGGGTAGCCGCTGGTGCGGTAGGGGCGCGGCAGCTCGGGACGCGTCCGTCGCAGCACGTAGACGCAGGATACGGTGAGCGTTCCGGTCAGCACCATCGTCAGGCTCACCAGGTTGAGCAGCTCCTCGAAGCGTCCGCTCAGCACCAGCGCGCAGGCGATGGCAGCCTGCAGCCAAAGCGCGCGCCGTGGCGCGCCGCTGCGCCGATCGAGGCCGGCGAGGCTCCGGCTGATGGCGCCGCCTTCGGCCATGGCGACGGCAACGCGTGCGCCGCCGAGGACGGTGCCGTTCACGCTGGCCAGGAGCGCGCTGGCGATCAGCAGTGTGAGGCCGGTCTGCAGTGCGTCGCCGCCCAGCGCGCCGGCCGTCGCCGAGCCTGCCTCGATCGCGGCGCCGATGCCGCCGAGTCCGAGAACTCGCAGAAATGCCGTGCACAGGAGCAAGTAGAGCGCGGTGACCACGAGCGTGCCGGCGATCAGCGCGAAGGGGATGTTGCGCTGAGGCCGCGTGACTTCGCCCCCGACGTAGATCACGTTGATCCAGCCCGAGTAGGCGAAGTAGACCGCGTTGTAGGCCAGCACCAGACCGCCGAGCGTCAGCGGGGCGGTGGCGGCCGGGGTCGTCGCCGCCGGCGCGCCGCCGCGGGCGATGGCGAAGCCGGCGAAGACCGTCAGCACCGCGATCGGCAGCAGGGTCAGCACGCTCTGGGTCCGGCTCGAGGGGCCGGCCCCCGCCGTGTTCAGCGCCGTCAGGGTCAGGATCAGCCCCAGCGCTGCGAGCTGCGCCCCCGAGAGCGTCAGGCCCCCGCCCGGGGACCAGACGTGCGCGCCGAGGTCGATGCCGATCAGCGCCGGCAGCTGGTAGGTGCAGAGCGCCACGGTCATGGTGGCGATCGAGCCGCTGAAGATGGCTGCGAACAGCGCCCAGCCGCTGGCGAATGCCACCGAGGGCCCGTAGGCCTCGCGTTGAAAGACGTAGTCGCCGCCGGCCCGGGGGAACAGGACGCCCAGCTCCGCGCAGGCCACCGCCCCGGACAGCGCGGTGAGCCCACCGGCCGTCCAGACCGCCAGGAAGAGCAGCGGGTCTGCCACGTGCCGGGCCACGATTGGCGGGGACAGGAAGATGCCGATGCCGAGCATGGAGCCCGCGACGATGGTGAAGCCGCCGAGCGGGCCGATCACCCGCTGGGACTCGGAGGCGTCGCTGCTCACGCGGCGCCGCGAGCGTGGCAGAAGCTCGCGGTGCCGCGCATGCGCACAAGCTACCGCGAATGCCGCTCTGCGGTCACTGCGCTATGGGGTGGGCGTGTCGACCGTCTGGATCGAATTCGCCGCCGCACTCGGGTTGGTCGCCTTCGGCGGAGCGCGACTGTCCCGCTGTGGAGAGGCGATCGGCCATCACACGGGGCTCGGCACCACCGGGGTCGGGCTCTTCTTGCTGGCGACGGTCACCTCGCTGCCGGAGCTCGTCACGGGCGTCAGCGCCGTGCAGTTCGCCCGCGCCCCGGACATCGCCGTCGGTGTGATCCTCGGCAGCTGTGTCTTCAACGTGATGATCATTGCGATCCTCGACTTTGCGCTCGAGCGCGTGTCGCTCTACGACCGGGTGAGCCGCACCCACGTGCTCTCGGCGTGCTTCGGCGTGCTCCTGATCGGCACGGTCGGCTTCTGCATGTTCGGCAGGATCGACTGGGCGATCCCGGGAATCGCCTCCATCGGCCTCTACACCCCCGTGTTGTTGTTCGGCTACTGGGTGGCGGTGCACACGCTGATGGTGGAGGAGGGACGCTTCGTCGACCCCGAGTTCGCCGATCGCGTCATCGATGAGCCGGAGATGGATTCCGCGGGCGCCTGGCGGGGGTTCGCCCTGGCTGCGCTGGCCGTGGTGGCTGCCGGCATCTGGTTGCCCTTCGTGGGCGAGCGAATCGCGGTGCAGCTCGCCGTGCAGGACACCTTCGCGGGGACCCTCTTCATTGCCTTCGCCACGTCACTTCCCGAGATCGTCGTGGCCCTGGCGGCGCTGCGTCAGGGCGCGCCGAACCTGGCCGTGAGCAACGTCCTGGGCAGCAACATCTTCAACATCCTGATCCTGGTGCCCCTCGATGTCCTGTACCGCGAGGGGCCCTTGCTGGCCGGCGTCTCCGAGCTGCACCTGCTGTCCGTCGTCTCCGCCGTCACCATGAGTGCCGTCGCGATGCTCGCGGTGCTGGTGCGCCCACGACAGAATCTCTTCCCGCGCATGGGAAGCGCCAGCGCGGTGCTCGTCACCATCTATCTGCTGAATCTCTACGTGATGTACGTGCTCGGGTAGCCGACCCTGGCCGAGCGTTTTGGGAAGCGTGAAGGCGCGCGGGAAGATGGCGTTGCGGTGTCCGCGAGCGTTGGCATGCTGGTCGGGAAACAGGTACTTCGAGCACGCCTCGTCGCGGCAGATCTCGTCGGACACGCTTTCGAGGTCGACGAGCGCTGCGCTGGGTTCCCGCGCCACGCGCCGGATGATCGGGCTCGCCATGCCGCAGAGGCTCTGGCTCGATGGCCGGTCAGCAAGACGCACGCTGCGCGCCGTCGGTGCTGGAAAAGGTGGTGGCCCAGGGCAGAATCGAACTGCCGACACCCTGATTTTCAGTCAAGTGCTCTACCAACTGAGCTACCGGGCCACCGGGCGGAGAAATTTAGCTCCTCGCCGGGAGCGGGTCGAGGCGGTTCGGATGCCTAGGGACCGGCCACGCGCAGCGAGGCGATGCGGGCTGCCCGGGGGTAAGGGCGGTTCAGCGGCCCGAAGCGCCCGTAGGTGTCGATTTCGAGCTCGGTGACGGCGTCGACCACCTCGATGCCCTCGACCACCCGGCCGAAGATCGTGTAGTTGCCGTCCAGGTGACGCGAGTCCGCGTGAACGATGAAGAACTGTCCCTGCGCGGTCTTCGGGTGACCGCGATTGGCCATGGCCACGCTGCCGCGCAGCGCGGGGAAATCGCTGTAGTCGTCCGGAAGGACGTCCGGGGTGCCTCCCTTGCCGTCGTCGCGCGGGTCGTTGTTGCGTGTGAGCGGGTCGCCGCCCTGGATCATGAAGCCGGGGATCACCCGGTGGAAGGTGGTGCCGTCGTAGTAGCCCTCGTTCGAGAGCTCTGCGAAGCGCGCGACCGTCTGGGGTGCGATCTCCGGAAGCAGCTGGATCTGCACCGTGCCGAGCTCGCCCAGGTCGAGTCGCGCCATGGGGTGGGGGCCGTCGAGCAGCTGCGCCGAGGGCGCCTGCACGGGCTGGGGCGCAGAGGGCTCCTCTTCTGCGCCGCAGGCGATCGCCAGCAGTGCGCCGCACAGGCCCACGAGGTGGCCTGCGCGCGCGAAACCGTTCCAGCCCATTTCCGTTCCTGCCTCCGGAGGCTCCGTGGTAGGTTGCTTATCGATGATCGGGCGCCACGGGTTGATCCCGCAATCGACTGTTTGCATTCTTCTCCTGTGCGCGGCACCGGCGGCGGCGCAACCCGCGACTGGCGCGCGCGGCATGGTGGTCGCGTCCCAGGAGGACGCCGCCCGCGCCGGCCTCGCGCTGCTCGCAGCCGGCGGCAATGCGGTGGACGCGGCCGTGGCGACGGCCTTCGCCCTGGCGGTGACCCAGCCCTTTTCCGCCGGCCTCGGCGGCGGTGCATTCTTGCTGGTGCAGACCGCCGAGGGTGCGACCTGGGCGCTGGATGCACGCGAAACCGCCCCCGCTGCGGCCGATCGCGACATGTACGTGCGGCCGGGTGTCCCCGAACGCGCCTCGCTGGCCGGCGGGCTCGCGGTGGCGACGCCCGGCTTCGTGCGCGGTCTGGCCCGGGCGCTCGAGACGTGGGGCACGCGCCCGCTCGCCGACGTGTTGGCCCCGGCCATCGAGCTCGCGGAGCAGGGCTTCGCCATCGGTCGCTATCACGTGCGCATGCTCGAGTACATGCGAAAGGTCGGGCTCCCGCAGCGTTTCCCCGAGACGGCGCGCATCCAATTCCCTCCGGAGAACGCCGCGCCGCGGGAGGGCTGGAGGCTGCTGCAGCCCGATCTGGCTCGGGTCCTGCGGCGGATCGCGGCCGAGGGTCCGGATGCCTTCTACACCGGCGCGATCGCCGTGCAGATCGCCCAGACCGTGAAGGCCCGGGGCGGCATTCTCGCGCTCGAGGATCTCGCCGCCTACGAGCCCAAGCTGCGCGAGCCCGTCAAAGGCGGCTATCGCGACCTCGAGGTGCTGTCGTTTCCGCCGCCGTCTTCCGGGGGAGTGGCCCTGGTGGAGATCCTGAACATCCTCGAGGGCTTCGACCTGGCCCAGCTCGGGCCGGCTCAGCCGCGCGCAGCCCACCGCATTGCAGAGGCGATGAAGCTCGCCTTTGCGGACCGGGCGGCCTGGCTCGGCGATCCCGATTTCGTCGGCGTACCGGTGTCCCGTCTCACGTCGAAGCGCTACGCCGCCACCCTGCGCAGCCGCATCGAGCCGCCCTTTTGGAAGAAGGTCTTGCCCCGGGGCGACCGCGCCATCGAAGTGAAGGGGTCGGGTCTGCCGGCGAACGATTCGGGCACGACGCACCTCTCGGTGACGGACGCCGCCGGCAACGCCGCGGCGCTCACCATGACCATCAACACGCCCTTCGGCTCGGGGATCACGGTGCCGGGCACCGGCATCCTGCTGAACAACGAGATGGACGACTTCTCGAAGGCGCCGGGCACTCCGAACATCTACGGCCTCGTCGACAAGCGCGGCGCCAACGCGATCGCGCCGAACAAGCGCCCGCTCTCGAGCATGACACCCACCATCGTGTCTCGCGACGGTCGCATCTTCATGGTGACCGGCAGCCCCGGCGGCCCGCGTATCATCAGCACGACCCTGCACACGATCCTGAACGTCGTCGACTTCGAGATGGACGTGCAGGAAGCGGTGGCGGCGCCGCGCTACCACCACCAGTGGATCCCCAACAAGGTGTTCGCAGAGCCGTTGCTGTCCCCGGCCATTGTCGAAGGTCTGCGGGAGCGCGGGCACGAAGTCGAGGTGGCGAAGCGCCCCTGGTCGAGCGCCCAGTCGATCGTGGTCGACGCGGAGACGGGCCTGCATCTCGGGGGCAGCGATCCGCGCGGCGACGGCGCCGCCATCGGCTACAACCCGCGCTGACCGGCAGCTCGGGGCCGGCGGGGCCTCAGACGACTCGTGCCTCGACGTAACGCTCGAGGGTTACGATGCGTTGGGCCACGCGTTGCACGGCGTCGCGGGTAACGGCGGCGACATCATCGGGATAGCTGGACGCCGCGTTCGCGCCCAAACCGTAGAGTGCATCGAGCGAGACCTGGGCCGCGTGTACCGCGTTGCGCTGACGATCGATCAGGAAATTGCCGATCAGGTAGCGGCGCGCGCGCGCGAGCTCTGCCTCGCCGGGAAGCTCGTCGAGCAGCCGGCGCAGCTCGTCGACGAGGCCGCTGCGCGCTCGCTCGAGCTTCTCCGGTGCCGTGGCGATCGAGACGGCGAACCATCCCGGATCGACACCCTCCATGTTGTGGGCTCCGACCGAGTAGGCGAGGCCCTGCCGGTCGCGCAGCTCCAGGAAGAGCCGTCCCCCCTGGCCGGCGAGCAGCTGGGCCAGCACGTCGAGCGCGAAGCGGTCGCTGTCGTCGACGCTGACCCCGAGGAAGCCGATCACCAGGTGGGCCTGGGCGCGTTGCTTGCGCAGCTCGGTCTGCACCACGGTGTCGAGCGCCGGCGCCGGTGTGCTCCGCGGCAGCGGGGCTGCCTCCGGCTCCAGATCGGCCAGTCGCGCTGCCACCCGTTGCGCGATCTCGTCGGGATCCACCTGGCCGGCGATGGCCAGGGCCAGGTTCGGGCCGCGGATCAGCTTGTGTTGATGCGCCACCAGAGCCTGGCGGTCGAAGCGGGGCACGCTCTCGCGAAAACCCAACATGGGTCGTGCGTACGGGTGCGAGCCGAAGAGCTTCTCCGTGAAGAGCATCAGCGCGCGCTGTGCCAGCCGGTCCTCTCGACGCTCGATGGCCGCCAGTGTTTCGCGCCGCTCGCGCTCGATCTCCGCCGGGTCGAAGGCGGGCTCGAGCAGCGCTTTGCAGGCGAGATCCAGGGCGGCCGGCAGCTTGGCGGCAGTGGTCTCGAGCGTGAGGCCGATCGAGCTGCGACCGCTGAAGCCGTCGATCTCCGCCGGCAACGCCTCGCTGGCGCGGGCGAAGTCTGCCGCTGAATGCGTGGCGGTGCCGCGCAGCCACATGGACGAGAGGAATGCCGAGAGCCCGGCGCTGTCGCGGGTCTCGGCGAGCAGTCCGCCGAGAAAGGCAGCGCGCAGCGCCACCACCGGCACCTCCGGCCGCGGCAGCACGTGCAGCTGCGCACCGTTGTCCAGGCGGTAGCTGTGCAACTCCGGGCTGCTGCGGGTGGTGGCCGGGGCCCGCCGCATGCGTGCCGCGCGCTCGCCGCCGCTTGCCACGGCCGCCTGCAGCCGCGCATCGTCGAACTCGGCGGCGTCGGTCGGCACGACGGCGGCCACCGTCAAGCGCTCTGGCGCGAGATGTTCGCGCGCCACGCGGAGGAGATCTCCGGCGCTGGCCTTGCGAACCGCTGCCAGATAATGAGCTTCGGCCTGGGTGCTGCCGGCCAGATGGTGAAAGCTGCCGAACTTCTGCGCGAGGCCCGACACGCTTTCGCGTTCGAAGTCCTCGCTGGCCAGGAAGTTGGCGCGCGCCCTCTCGAGCTCTTCGTCCGCCACGGGCTCGGAGCGCAGCTGCTCGAGCTCCACCACCGCCGCGGCGAGTGCCTCGTCGGCGCGCTCCACATCGGTTTCGAAGCCCACCGAGAAGACTCCCGGATCCAATGGGGTGTAGCAGGAGGCGTCGATGCGATCGGCGAGACCGGCCTGCTCGCGCACGTGTCGTGCCAGACGGCTGCTGTCTCCGCTGCCGAGGACGTAGGCGAGCAGATCGAGCAGCGCCGCGTCGGGGTGGCTGAGACCGACGCTCGGGTGTGCCAGCTCGACATTCACCCGCTCGAACGGGCGGGTCACCAGAGTGGTGCGCAAGCCATCGGGCAACGGCTCGACTGGCCGCGCGCGCTGTGCCGAGCCCCGGGGCAGAGTGCCGAAGCATGCGCGCGCCTGCTCGCGTAGGGCGTCCGGATCGAAGTCGCCGACCGCCACGACAGTCAGGTGCTCCGGCGTGTACCAGCGCTCGAAGAATGACCGCACCGACGCGCGATCGAAGCGCTCGACGCTCTCCGACGAGCCGATGATCGGTGCGCGGTAGGGATGCGTGCGATACGCCCGCGCGAAGAGCGTGTCGCCCAGCACGGAGAGCGGCGAATCCTCCCCGCGGCGGATCTCCTCCAGCACCACCTCGATCTCGCGTGTGATCTCATCGGCGTCGAAGCGGGAGCAGGTGGTGGCGTCTGCGAGAACGTCGAGCCCGAGCGTCGCCTCGGAGGCGGGGAGTGTCGCGTGGTAGCAGGTGACGTCGAAGGACGTGTAGGCGTTGATGCGCCCGCCTGCTCCCTCGATCTCTCCGGCCACTTCGCCGACGCCGCGTCGCTCGGTGCCCTTGAAGAGCATGTGCTCGAGGAAGTGCGCCAGGCCGGCTTCGCCCTCGCGTTCGTCCGCTGCCCCGACGTTCGCCCACACCTGGACCTCCACCACGGGCGCGAGGCGCGTCTGGCACAGCAGCAGGGTGAGGCCGTTGTCGAATCGTTCGGCGGAGATGCTCAAGGCATCGGAAGAGTAACGGAGCACGCGGCGAAGTACCCTGGGTGCGTGGAGAACGTCGGCGTCTACGTGCACGTGCCGTTCTGCGATCGCGTGTGCCCCTACTGTGATTTTGCGGTGGTGGCGACCCGCGTGCTCGCCAGTGAGCGCGAGGGGCTCTACGTCGACGCGCTGCTCGCGGAGCTCGAGGAGCGTCGCTCCGCCTTCGCCGGGCGCCGGTTGGCGAGCTTGTATCTCGGCGGCGGCACGCCCTCGTTGCTGACGCCGGCGAGCGTGGCGCGGCTGGTGGAGGCGATCCGAGCGAGCTTCCCCGCGGCAGCGGCCGAACCCGAGGTCACGCTCGAGATGAACCCGGGCACGCTCGAGCGGGAGCGGCTGCCCGGCTTTCGCGAGGCCGGCGTGAGCCGCGTCTCGATCGGCGTGCAGTCCTTTTCCGATGCGACGCTCAAGCGCCTCGGACGTGCCCACGCCGGCGACGAGGCTCGGGCCAGCCTGGCCGCGGCGCGTGCGGCGGGCTTCGCCAATCTCTCCGTGGACCTGATCCTGGCGGCGCCGGGCCAGGGGCCGGCGGAGTTTGCCGCCGACCTGGAAGAAGCCCTGGCTTTCGCTCCCGAGCACCTGTCGACCTACGAGCTGACGATCGAGCCGGGCACGCCGTTCGCTCTGGCCGCTGCGCGCGGGCAACTGCGGCGTGCGGATGAGGATGCGGTCCTCGACATGCTCGATGCTTGCGAGGCACGGCTCACGGCGGCTGGCTACCGCCGCTACGAGATCAGCAACTACGCGAAGCCGGGTTTCGAGGCCGTGCACAACCGTCGCTACTGGTTGCGGCGGCCGGTGCTGGGGCTCGGGGTGGGGGCGTTCTCGACGGATCCGCCCCGAGTCGGGATGCCCCATGGCGTCCGTCGCGCCAACCCGCGCGATCTCGCGGAGTACGAGCGCGCGGCGGCGCGGGGCGCTTTCGACGCGGCGGCGGACGTGGAGGTGCTGACGCCGCAGATCGCCCGGGGCGAGGCCGTGTTTCTCGGGCTGCGTGCGGCGGATGGGGTCGACGCGGCGCGCTTTGCCGGCGAATTCGGCGAACCCCCACGGGGTTTCTGGCCCGATGCCATCGATGCGTGCCGTCGGGAGCAGCTGCTCGACGAGACCGCCGCCGGCGACCTCAAGCTCACCGCCGCGGGGCGCCGGCTCGCAGACACGGTCTTCAGATATTTCGTCTGATGCGCCGCGTTTGATTGACGCGTGGCAATGCCGGAAATACTCTCCGGGGCGTGGTGAGAGTGTCTTGGCGCGAATGCGCCACCGGTTCCGAAATGATCAGCGAACGCCAGGCCGCTGTCCTGCGCGCCGTCGTGGCGAGCTACGTGGGCGCGGCGGCGCCGGTGGGCTCGCAGATGATCGCGCACCTGCTGCCTGTGGCGCTCTCGGCGGCCAGCGTGCGCAACACCCTGGCGCAGCTCACCCAGCTTGGGTTGGTCGAGAAGCCGCACCGATCCTCCGGGCGCGTGCCGACGGAGGCCGGCCTGCGGGTCTTCGTCGACGAGCTGCTGGCTCCCGCCGACCTGCCGCGCTCCGAGCAGCGCGATATCGACTACGAGTTCGAGACGGCAGAAGGCGAGGGGATCGTCGCGGCGGCCTCGCGCATGCTGTCGCAGCATACCCGCCAGCTCGGCTTCGTCTCGGCGCCGCGCGTCGATCGTGCGGTGCTGCGCCATGTGAGCCTGGTGCGCGTGGCGAGCGATCGCCTGCTGGTCGTGCTGGTAACGGACACCGGCGTCGTGCGGCGAGCGATCGCCGCCGACCCTGATCTCGATCAGACGCGCCTGGATCGAATGGCGACGTTGCTCTCGGAGCGCGTGGCGGGGCGCACCCTGAAGGATGTTCGCGAGCGCCTCGAGTGCGAGGCGCGGGAGCTGCGACGCGAGGCCAACGCACTGCTCGCCAAGGCGCTCGAGCTCGGCTGCCGCGCACTGGCCGCCACCGGCAGCGAGCCGGCGGATCTGATCATCGAGACGCATCTCATGCTGCTCGAACAGCCGGAGTTCAGCGATCCGCGCAGGCTGCGCGATCTCTTCGAGGCACTGGAGACCAAGACGGGGCTGCTCGACGTGCTCGACGAGGTGCTCGACCTCGACGGCGTGAGCGTTGCCATCGGCGAAGAGCTCGACGATCCGGCCCTGCGCCGCTGCGCGCTGGTTGCTTCGCACTACGGCGGCGGCGGCGGGCGCGCCCCGCTCGGCGTGCTCGGGGTGATCGGGCCCAGCCGCATGGACTTCGCCCGGGTGATTCCGCTGGTCGAGTATCTGTCCCAGAGCGTCACCGGCAAGCTGGTTTCATGAGCCGCAAGAAGTCGAAGCCGCCCGAGACGGAGCGCGAGCCCTCGGAGGGATGGGAATCCCTGGCCGAGGATGGCCCCAGCCTTCCCGAGAACCCCGAGCTCGAGGAGGCCCTGCGCGAGGCTGCTGCCGCGGTGGACGCGCACCAGACGGTCGCGGACGCTTCCCCCGCGGGTGACGAGCCCGGCGAACCGGACGCCGAGCTGCCGGAAGCCGTCGCGGCGCAGCTCAAGGCCACCGAGGACCGGCTGCTGCGGCTCCAGGCGGATTTCGAGAATTTTCGGCGCCGCGCGACCAAGGAGCGCACGGAGAGCAACCAGTACGGTCATCAGAATCTCGTCAAGGATCTCCTCGCCACGGTCGATAACCTGGAGCGCGCCACCGACCACGCTCGACAGAGCGAGGGCGGGGACTTGGATGGTCTTTTGCAGGGTGTCGAGCTCGTGCAGCGGGAGCTGCTGGCGGCTCTGACGAAACACGGAGTCGTACGCATCGAGGCCGAGGGGCAACTCTTCGACCCGGCAGTTCACGAGGCAATGGCCCAGGTACCAGACGATTCGGTGGCCGCCAACACGGTCATCGAGGAGATGCAAACGGGATACAGGCTGCGAGACCGGTTGTTGCGCCCCGCGCGGGTCATCGTGTCGACGGCTGTGGCGCCGGAATCGCCGAAGGACGACGAAGCAGAGCAGCCGGAAGAGGCTGCGGGGGAAGCGGATTGAGCCCAGCGGCGCCCGCCTCTCCGAGAAAAAGGGGGGGGGCGCACCGATCATGGGCAAGGTCATCGGCATCGACCTGGGGACGACCAATTCCTGCGTTGCGTTGTACGACAACGGCGAGCCCCAGGTCGTTGCGAATTCAGAGGGCGCGCGCACCGCGCCTTCGATCGTGGCCTTTGCGCCGTCCGGCGAGAAGCTCGTCGGGCATATCGCCAAACGCCAGGCGGTGACCAACCCAGAGCACACGATCTTTGCCGTCAAGCGCCTGATCGGCCGCAAGTTCGACAGCGAAGAGGTGCAGTCGTTCGCGAAGATCGCGCCCTTTGCGATCCAGGCCGCGGAGAACGGTGACGCCTGGGTCGACGTTGGGGATAGCCTCAGCTCTCCCCAGGAAATCTCCGCCATGATCCTCGTCAAGATGAAGGAAACCGCCGCCGAATTCCTGGGCGAGCCGGTCGCGGACGCGGTGATCACCGTGCCGGCCTATTTCGACGATTCGCAACGCCAGGCCACCCAGGACGCCGGGCGTATCGCCGGGCTGAACGTGTTGCGCATCATCAACGAGCCCACTGCCGCGGCGCTGGCTTACGGCGTCGGCGAGCAGGAGGAGAAGAAGGTCGCGGTCTTCGACCTCGGTGGCGGCACCTTCGATATCTCGATCCTGGCGCTCTCGGACGGCGTGTTCGAGGTGTTGAGCACCAACGGCGACACCTTTCTCGGTGGCGAGGACTTCGACCTGAAGATCGTCGATCACCTGATCGCGGGCTTCGAGGCGGAGCACGATGTAGACCTGCGCCAGGACAATATGGCTCGGCAGCGCCTCAAGGAGACCGCGGAGCGCGCCAAGCACGAGCTTTCGTCCGCCGTCGACACCGACATCAACCTGCCCTTCATCGCGGCGGCGGACGACGGACCGAAGCACCTGACGTGTGTGTTCACACGCGACGAGCTCGAGGTTCTGTGCGAGGGGCTGATCGAGCGTCTCGTGGGACCGTGCGAGACGGCGCTCGCCGATGCGGGCCTGACCGCCGACCAGATCGACAACGTCATCCTGGTCGGCGGCATGACGCGCATGCCGGCGGTCGAGGAACGCGTGAGGCAGATCTTCGGCCAGGACCCGGACAAGAGCGTGAACCCCGACGAGGTGGTCGCAGCCGGCGCCGCAATCCAGGCCGGTGTGTTGACCGGTGAAGTCGAGAATGTGTTGCTTCTCGACGTCACGCCTCTCTCGCTAGGCGTCGAGACCCAGGGCGGCATCTCGACGCATATCATCGAGCGCAACACGACGGTGCCGACCTCGAAATCGCAGGTCTTCTCCACCACCGAGGACAACCAGACGGTGGTGCGGGTGCACGTGCTGCAGGGTGAGCGTGAGCTTGCCGTCGACAACAAGACCCTCGGGCGCTTCGAGCTGGTGGGCATTCCGCCAGCGCCGCGCGGTGTGCCGCAGATTCAGGTCACCTTCGATATCAATGCTGACGGCGTCGTCAACGTATCGGCCATGGATCTCGGCACCGGACAGTCCCAGGCGATTCAAGTGACGGCCTCCAGCGGCCTCGACGAGCAGCAGATCGAGCGGCTCATCGAGGAGGCGCAGGAGAACGTGGAGGCCGATCAGCAGCGTCGCGAGTGGATCGAGGCTGCGAACAAGGCCGACGGGCTGGTCTATTCGACGGAGCGCACGCTGGAGGAGTTTGCCGAGAACATCGTGGGCTCCGACCGCGAGCAACTGCTCCAGGCCGTCGAGGTGGCCAAGGAGGTGATGAAGAGCGAGGATCTCGTGGCCCTCAAGGCCGCCGTTGACGAATTGTCGGCCCTCACTTACAACATGACCGAGAAGCTCTATGCGGCGCTGGGGGGGGGCGAGGGCGAGTAGAGCGCGTCCCCTTCGGACGCCGCTTCCCGACACCTTCCTCTCCACCGAGCCCATCCGGCCGCAGGCCCCGTCACGTGGCGAAGCGCGATTACTACGAAGTTCTGGGCGTTCCGCGCGACGTTTCGTCGGGCGAGCTGAAGAAGGCCTACCGCAAGACCGCGCTCGAGAACCACCCGGATCGCAATCCCGGGGATGAGGCGGCCGAGGAGCGTTTCAAGGAGGCCTCCGAGGCCTACGCGGTGCTCTCCGACGACGAGAAACGACGTGCCTACGATCGCTTCGGCTTCGACGGGGTTGGTGCTGCGGGTGGCCCGGGCGGCCCCGGCGGCTTCCAGGATTTCGGCGACCTCGGAAATTTCACGGACCTCTTCAGCGACGTCTTCGGTGACCTCTTCGGCGGCCAGCATGGCGGGCGCCGCCGCGCGGGCCGCGGCCAGCGCGGCGCGGACCTGCGGTACAACCTGGAAATCGAGCTGGCCGAAGTGGTCGATGGGCTGGAAGCCTCGATCGAGATCCCGAAGATGCGTCCCTGTGGCACCTGCTCCGGCAGTGGCGCTCGGCCCGGCACGCAGCCCGAGCCCTGCTCGCGCTGTGGCGGCATGGGGCAGGTGGTCTTCCAGCAGGGCTTTTTCCGGGTGAGTCGCCCGTGTGATGCCTGCGCCGGCGCCGGCGAGATCGTTCGCGAACGCTGCAGCGACTGCCGGGGTGCCGGGCGCGTCGAGGGTCAGCAAGCCATCCGTGTCAAAGTGCCTGCCGGGGTCGACGACGGCATGCGGCTGCGTCTGTCGGGCGAGGGCGAAGCCGGCATCGCCGGGGGACCGCCAGGTGACCTCTTCGTGGTGCTCTCGCTCAAGCCGCATCCGCTCTTCGAGCGCGACGGCGCGGATTTGCACTGCCAGGTGCCGGTGTCGTTCGTGCAGGCCGCACTGGGCGATGAGATCGAAGTGCCGACTCTCGGCGGCAAGGTCACGCTCAAGGTTCCCGCCGGCACGCAGACGGGAAAGATACTCCGCCTGCGGGGCAAGGGAGTGCCGACGCTGCGCTCATCGGTCCGCGGCGACCAGCTCTTGCACATCTTTGCCGAGGTCCCGTCGAAGCTCTCGAAGCGCCAGCGCGAGTTGCTCGAGGAGTTCGCCGGCGAGGCTGGCGAAGAGGTGTCGCCGGTGACCCGAAGCTTCCTCGACAAGTTGCGAGATCTCTTCGAGTGAGCGCGTGGCGCCGGACCGGCGGGGTCCTGGCCCTGCTGCTCGTGGCCGGCTGCGCGAATCTACCCGTGGGCAGGGGTCCGCGGGTCAGCGACGAAGAGCGCGCTGCCTACGCGGCGACGACCCGGGCTTCCAGCTCCGAAACCGAGGCGGCGCTGGCCGCCTTTCTCGAGAGCCACCCGGCCAGCGCGTTGGCGGACGACGCCGCGGTGCGGCTGGCGGGTATGGCGGCGCGGCGCGGCGATACGGAGAGGGCGGCCATGCATTACGCGTGGGCCGTGCAGTATCACCCGAACGGCGACCGCAGCGACGCCGCGCGGCTCGCGCTTGCTCGCATCGAGCTGACCCGCGGCAACCGGGACGCAGCTGCGGTGCGCCTGCGCGCGATTCGACTGGCGCGACTGACCGACTCGGAGCGCGTCGCTGCACACCGCCTGCTGGTGGATGCGGCGGGCGACCCGGTGGAGCGCCTGCGCTGGCTCGCTCGGGTGCGCGCGGATGCGGCGGACGACGATGCGGTTGCACTCGTCGACGTGGAGATCGATCAGGAACTCTTGTATCTCGATCGCGGCGCGCTGCTGAGTGCGGCGGATGAAATTGGGCGCGCCGTGCCGGCGGGCCGCGCACTCGTCAAGGCGGCCGAGCTGTCTCTCGATGCCGACGGCATCGAGGACGCGCGGCGTCAGCTGGCCCGCGCTTCGCGGCTGGGGGTCGCGCCGGCGTACGCGGCGCGTCTCGCCGCCGTGACCGAGCGTCTGCGACTGCGCGAGGAGGGGCCGGTCGATCCGGTGGCTCTGCCGAGCCTCGCGGATGCGGCGAGCCGCTTTACTCACTCGACGGGTGGGGCGTCGGGTGCGATCGGCGTGGTCCTGCCGTTGACCGGTCGCTTCGCGCGCTTCGGGGAGGAGAGCCTGCAGGGCGTGTTGTTGGCGTCGGGAATCTTCGACATCGGAGCCGACGGGCCGCGGATGCGCGTACTGGTGCGCGACAGTGGCGGCCGGCCCGAAGCGGCCGCGCGCGCCGTGCACGAGCTCGCCGATGCAGGCGTGACGGCGATCGTCGGCCCCCTGCTGCGTGAGGAATGTGAAGCCGCCGCCCGGGCCGCCGAGCGCCGCGAGGTGCCGCTCATCACACTCACCGCCCGGGAGGATGTGAGCGCGCGGCGACCCTTCGTCTTCCGCGTGCGTACTCGCGCCGAGGAAGAAGTACAGGCGCTCGTTCACCATGCAATTCACAACCTGGGTGCACAGCGCTTCGCCATTCTCTACCCGCGCGACGCGTACGGGCGTGGCCTGCGCCGGCTCTTCTGGGAAGAGGTCGAGAGGCGGGGTGGACGCATCGTCGGTGTGGCGGGCTACGACTCCGGCGCGACGGATTTCGCGAAGCCAATCCGACGTCTGGTGGGGTACGAGCTGCTGACGGACGACGAGAAGCAGGTGCTGAAGACGCGTGAGGAGATGGAGCGTCGGGCCCGTCGCTTGCCGCCGGAGGAGGCGATCGAGCTGCGTCAGGAGGCACGGGAGCTCACGGGTCCGGACGGCGCTCCCCTGCCGCCGCAGGTCGACTACGACGCCCTCTTCATTCCGGAATCGCACGACAAGGTCGTGCTGATCGCGCCGCAGCTCGCTTTTCATGAAGCCAATGGCGCCACTTTGCTCGGTCCGAACGGCTGGCATCACGCCGACCTGGTGAAGATCGCCCGCAAGCACGTCGAGGGTGCGCACTACACCGTGCACTTCCACGGCGGGAGCGAGGTGGCGCCGGTGCGCGAGTTCACCGGTCGCTTCCACACCGCCTACGCCCACCCGCCGGACGTGCTGGCCGCCCAGGCGTTCGATGCGGCGAACCTGGTGCTGATCCAGCTCGCCAGGGGTCGCGAGTCACGCGAGGAGGTGCGCGACGGCGTGCTCGACGTCGCCTCCTACCCCGGAGTCACTGGCACGCTCAGCATGAGTGCCGACGGCAACGCTCGCAAGCGTCCCTTCCTGTTGCGCGTCGAGCGGGGCCAGATTCTCGCCGTCGACTGAATTCTTGAAAGTTTATTGAAATCGTTCAAGCCGGGTCGGAGCCCTGTCGATTACACAGGGCATGCACGAAGCCAATGAACCCTTCACTGTTCCCGAGGAGTTGCCGCTTCTGCCTCTGCGGGAGCTGGTCGTCTTCCCCTATATGGTGTTGCCGCTCTTTGTGGCTCGCGAACGCTCGATCGCCGCCATCGAGGACGCTCTGGCCGGTGACCGGCTGGTGCTGCTGACGTCACAGCGCGAGGGTGACATCGAGGAGCCCGAGCCCGACGACCTCCACAGTGTGGGTACCGTGGCGATGGTCATGCGCATCCTGCGCATGGGCGACGGTCGGGTGAAGGTGCTGGTGCAGGGCCTGGCAAAGGCGCGCATCGAGGCCTTCCTCGAACACGAGCGCGCACGCTGGGTTCGCTGCATCTCATTGCCCTCGGACGACGAGGCGGCCTGGTCGGTGGAGGCCGAAGCGCTGATTCGCACCGTGCGCGGCCGGGTCGAGGAGCTGCTGCCCCTCAAGAACCTGCCGCCGGAGGTGCTCTCGGTAACGACCAATGTGCACGAGGCGGGGCGGCTAGCCGATCTGGTGGCTTCGCATCTGCGGCTGCGCACCGCCGAGGCCCAGGAGCTGCTGGAGACGGTGGATCCGCTGGTGCGGCTGCGGCGCGTCGACAACCTGCTGCGCCGCGAGCTCGACGTGACCACCGTGCAGGCCGAGATTCAGAGCCAGGCCCGGGACGAGATGGACCGCGGTCAACGCGAGGCCTACCTGCGTGAGCAGCTGCGCGCGATCCAGGCGGAGCTCGGCGAGACGGATCCGCGCGGCGAAGAGGTCGACGACTATCGCCGGAAAGTCGAAGAGATCGGGATGCCCGAGGAGGCCCTGGCCGAGGCCGTGCGCCAGATTCGGCGCCTGGAACGCATGCACCCGGAGGGTCCGGAGGCCCACGTGGTGCGCAGCTATCTCGACTGGATGGTGGAGCTGCCGTGGAACGTCCAGTCGCCGGATCGACTCGATCTGGTGCATGCAAAGGCGATCCTCGATGAGGACCACGCGCACCTGCACGGTATCAAGGACCGCATCCTCGAGTACCTGGGTGTTCGCAAGCTGCGCGGCGATTCGCGCGGACCGATCCTGTGCTTCGCCGGTCCGCCCGGCGTTGGCAAGACTTCCCTCGGGCGCTCGATTGCTCGGGCCATGGGCCGCGAGTTCCAGCGCATTTCGCTCGGCGGCATGCGCGACGAGGCGGAGATCCGCGGGCATCGGCGCACCTATGTGGGTGCCATGCCGGGGCGCATCATCCAGGCGCTGAAGCAGTCCGGCACCTGCAATCCGGTCTTCATGCTTGACGAGATCGACAAGCTCGGTTCGGATTTCCGCGGCGATCCCTCGTCGGCGCTGCTCGAGGTGCTCGACCCGGAGCAGAATCACGGCTTCAGCGATCACTACCTGAACGTGCCCTTCGATCTCTCGCGGGTCATGTTCATCGCCACGGCGAACATGCTGGAGAACGTGCCGGCGCCGTTGCGCGACCGCATGGAAGTGATCCGCGTGCCGGGCTACACACCGGAAGAGAAGGTGGAGATTGCGCGTTCGTACCTGATCCCGCACCAGCTGCGCGAGCACGGGTTGCCCGAGGGACGCGTCAAGTGGTCCGATGCGGCGGTGAGTCAGGTGGTGACCGACTACACCCGCGAGGCCGGCGTGCGCAATCTGGAACGCCAGGTCGCGGCGATCTGCCGCAAGACGGCTCGGCGGGCCGCCGAGGGCGAAACCGGCAATGTCTCGATCAGTCGCCGCAGTCTGGCCAAGTATCTGGGGCCGCCGACGTATCTCGACGAACCGCCCTCGCGGGAGGGCGAGGTCGGGATCACGAACGGTCTCGCCTGGACGGAGTGCGGCGGCGAGGTCCTGACCGTCGAAGCCACATTGACTCGCGGCGAGGGGATCCAGCTGACCGGTCAGCTCGGTGACGTGATGAAGGAGTCGGGCTGTGCTGCGCTGACCTTCGTGCGCGGTCGTGCGGGCCAGTTCGGCTTTGACGAGGCGGTCTTTGCCCGTCACCAGGTGCACGTGCACGTGCCGGCCGGCGCCATTCCAAAGGACGGGCCCTCGGCCGGCATCGCGATCGCCACGGCGATGGTGTCGCTGGCGACGCGCCAGCCGGTGCGCGGCGATGTGGCGATGACGGGTGAAGTGACGCTGCGCGGTCGCGTGTTGCCCGTAGGCGGTGTGCGCGAGAAGGCGTTGGCCGCACTGCGTGCGGGCATCACGACGGTGATCGTGCCGCGCAGGAATATGCAGGATCTGAGGGACATCCCCGGTAGCCTCAGGCGGCAGATGAACTTCGTTCCGGTGGATCACATGGAAGACGTGATCGAGGCGGCGCTCGAGGCGGCGCCGCTGCGGGATCGCCGCGGTCGCGCCGCTCGCAACAGCGTCGCGCCGTCGCCGCCGGCAGCGGCGGCGAAGTCGCGGTAGCCGGGGCGCCAACCTCGGGTCGACGCGCCCTCCGCCAGGCCGCTTCCGGCGAATGGGGGGGGTGGTCTCGGGCTGACGCGCCCTCCGCCAGGCCGCTTCCGGCGAATGGCTCGTCTCGCTTCGTGCTGCTCGGTGGGTGGGGACGGGTGGGTGCCCGGATTCGTGTCGGGGGCAGTCGGCTCGTCTGCGCTGAGTTCGCCTCCAGCGGCCTGGCTGCGGGCGCTCCTCCGAGTCCCGTCGCTTCTTTGAGGGGTGAGAGTGCGGGTGTGTGCGTGGGCGATTGCGCGGTTTGGGGGGGGATTGGATTAGGCTTGGCTTGTGGAGTTGCGGGAGCTTGGGGAATTTGGGTTGATCGAGCGGATTCGGCGCGCGGCGGGGCGGCGGCCGGCGGGTGCGGTGGCGCTCGGGATCGGGGACGACGCTGCGGTGTTGCGGCCGCGCACGGGTGAGGACATCGTCGCCTCCACGGATGCGATGGTCGAGGGGGTGCACTTCCGGTTCGGCAACGAGAGTGCGCGGTCGGTGGGGCGGCGGGCTCTGGTGGCGAACCTCTCGGATCTGGCGGCGATGGGAGCGCGGCCCTTGGGGTTCTTGTGGGCCCTGGCCGCGCCGCCTCGACTCGATGTGCGTGTCGTGGACGGGTTGTTGCGCGGGTTGCTCGACGAGGCGGAGCTCCACGGCTGTCCGTTGGTGGGCGGCAACTGCAGCGCGGCCCGGGAAGTGTCGCTGACGCTCACGGTGCTGGGCGCGGTGAAGCGCGGGTGCGCGCTGACGCGCCGCGGGGCGCGGGCGGGAGACGGGATCTATGTCACCGGCGTGCTGGGTGCCGCCGCGCTGGATCGCTCGCGAGCTGAGCGGGGAGGGCGGGTGCGCTTCGTAGCCGAGCCGCGTCTCGCGGCGGGCCGCGCGCTGGCGCGCATGCGAGGTGTGGGCGCATGCATCGACGTGTCGGATGGCCTGGATGCCGATCTCGCGCAGCTCTTTGGCGGCCGGCCGCTCCGGCCGCACCTCGACGTCGAGCGGTTGCCCGTGGTGCGGGGCTTTCGCGCGGCGTGTGCGCGGCTCGGGCTCGACCCGGAAGCCCTGGCCCGCGGTGGCGGTGAAGACTACGAGCTGCTCTTCACGCTGCGGCCCGGCGCCCTCTCGGAAGCCGCGCTGTCCCGGCGGCTGGCTGTGTCGGTCACCTGCATCGGTCACGTGGCGGCGGGCCGGGCCCCGCGCCGGAAGGCGGCGGGCTGGAGCCATTTCCGGGCCTAGGGGCCCTCTGGCTGCGGGTCATTTGCCTCCAAGTTGCCGGTTCGTTTGTGGTTTCTGCACCAGCGGTGCTTCAAGGCCACACAGCCTTTCACCGATACCTCAATGGATGCGGGTATCTCTGACCCATAAATTCGTGGTGGGCGCGTGTGTCGTGGGCGCCGCTGTGGTCGGCTTTCCGTTGCTGCTCGGAAGAGCGGGCGTGGCCGTGGCGCCCTGGGCGACGCCCTTTGTGGCGCTCTTCGTGGGCGGCGCGCTCGGCTACTTCTTTTCACGTCAGTTGACGCGCACGTTCCAGCGCTTGCACGGAGTCACGGACGCGATCGCGCGCGGCGATTTGTCGAAGCCTGTCGCCATCGAGCGCGTGTCGCAATTTCCGGACGAGATCGATTCGCTGGTGCACAGCATCGAAGGCATGGTCGCCGGCCTGCGCGCTCTGGTGGAGCACGTGCAGACCACCAGCGATCGCGTGTCCCAGGCGGCCGGTGAGCTGATGCGTTCGACCGGACAGGTGAGCACCGGCAACGAAGAGATCTCCGCCACCGTCTCCGAGCTCGCGCGCAGTGTCATCGAGCAGCAGAAGCTGCTGCACGACGCGAACACGGCGATTCGGGAGATCGCATCGACCATCGAGCGCAACTCCGATCGCGCCCGCGAGGCGTTCGGATTTGCTGCCGAGGCAAATCAGAAGGCAAATTCCGGCGTCGACGTCGCCCGCCTGGCCATCGAGAAGATGCGCATGGTCTTCGAGGGGGTCGAACAGAGCGTTGCGCGGGTCTTCGATCTCGAAGCGAAGACGCGGCACGTCAACCAGATCACCTCGTTCATCACCAGCGTGGCGCAGCGGACGAACCTCCTCTCGCTCAACGCCTCGATCGAGGCGGCGCGAGCCGGTGAGGCCGGTCGAGGCTTTGCGGTGGTGGCGGAGGAGATCCGCAAGCTGGCCGAGAGCGCCGGCGAGAGCGCGGAAGAGATCGCCAAGCTCATCTCGGAGATCGAGACCGACACCCACGAGGTGGCGGACGAGATGCGCGAGTCGAGCCTCGGTGTGCGGGAGGGCCGCGAGGACATCGACACCATCGCGCACTCGCTCGAGCACATTCGTTCCGCGGTGGGGGAGGCGGCCACCCGCGCCGAAGAGATCTTCCTGGGCGCCGACTCGCAGACCCAGGACATCGAGCGCATGGTCGGTGCCATGGACGAGGTCTCCCGCGCTGCCGAGACCAACGGCGTTGCCATCGAGGGCGTCGTGAACACCTCGCAGCGGCAGATCGTCTCCACTCAGGAAATGGAGGGTTGCTCCGAGACGGTGACCGAGCTGGCCGAGCAGCTGGCCGAGGTCCTACGTCGCTTCGAGACCGGAGACGTCGACGGCCGGGCCGCGTCGTGAGCGCCCCCGCGGCCGTCGCTGCCGAAGAGCGGCTGCTCACTTTCGAGGTGGCGGGTAGTCTCTATGCGCTGCCCATCGCGTGCGTCGTCGAGGTGGCCGAAGCCAGCGCATTGGCCTGCATCCCGATGCTGCCGCTAGAGCTGGCTGGCGTGCTCAACTTTCACGGCGACGCACTGCCGGTGATGCGGCGCGAGACGCTGCTCGATCTCGATGCGCAGGAGCTGCCGGAGCCGAGCCATGTGCTCGTTCTGGCCCCGCGCCCCAATGGTGGCGCGAAGCTCGGCCTGTGTGCCGATCGCATCGAGGGGCTGGTGGTTGGCGACGGTGCTCGCTCGGTGGGCGCGGGACCCGTTGCGGAGAGGCGGTCGATTGACGGCCGCCTGGTGTTCGTCCTGGACGCGGAGAGACTGGTTGCCCGCGCCGCGGAGGCGATCGAAGCCTCGCTCGAATGGAGCGAATGACCCAGAGAAGGGGAGAGTTATGGCTCGAATCCTGGTTGCAGACGATGCGTCCTTCATGCGGCAGATGATTCGCGAGATCATCGAAGCGGAAGGGCACGAGGTAGTGGCCGAGGCGTCGGATGGCGTCGAGGCGGTGGCTTGCTTCAAGGAGCACCACCCGGATCTGGTGACGATGGACATCGTGATGCCGCGGTGCTCGGGCATCGATGCCGTGAAGGGCATTCGCGAGCTGGACACCACCGTGGCCGTCGTGATGTGCAGCGCGCTCGGACAGGAGTCACTGGTGACGGAGGCCATGGAGGCCGGTGCCACGGACTTCATCGTGAAGCCCTTCAAGCCCGATACCGTGGTCGAGACCCTCGCCAGGGCCTTGGAGAAGGGCGGCCAGTAGCCTTGGATATGTCCAAGTATCGGGACGTCTTCCTCGAGGAGGCCACGGAGCATCTCGCGGAGATGAGCCGGGCGCTGCTCGAGCTCGAGAAGGATGCGGCTCGCGCCGAATCCATCGACCTCCTGTTTCGCATGGCGCACTCGATCAAGGGCATGGCGGCTTCGCTCGAGTACGACGCGATCACCCAGGTGGCACACCGTCTCGAAGACCACATGCAGGAAGTGCGCAGCGCTGGTGTCGCCGTCGATGTGGCGGGCATGGCGCTGCTGTTTCGCGGGCTCGAGATGCTGGAGAGCATGGTGGCCAGCGTGCGCGAGACCGGTGAGGCCCCGGCGCATGCGTTGCAGCTGAACCCCGCTGCTGCGGCCCTGGTCGATCCGCCCGATGGGGAGGGCGCGGAAAAAAAGGCCTGAGGCCGCCGCCCCCGCGGCGGCCTCACCCCGCTCCGCCAATGTCGATGCCCCGCGACCGCCCCCTTCGGTTCGCGTCTCGACCGAGACCCTCGACCGTTTCCTCTCGACGGTTGGCGAGGTCATCCTGAACTCGAGCCAGGTGCGCACCGCCGCGGAGTCGGGTGATGCCGGCAATCACGCGGCCGGCCTGGACCGCATGGATCGCGTGGTGGGAGAGCTGCAGCGCCGTGCGCTCGAGCTGCGCACGACTCCGTTGTTGCGCATCGTAGAGCCCCTGCCGCGTATGGCCCGCGACGTGGCACAGCGGCTCGACAAACGTGTCGAGGTGGAGCTGCGGGGTGGCGACCTCGAACTCGATCGCTCGATTCTCGACCGGCTGAGTGATCCGTTGGTGCACCTGGTGCGCAACGCGGTCGACCACGGTATCGAGGAGCCCGCCGCTCGGCTGGCGGCCGGCAAGCCGGAGGCAGGGCGCGTGGTGATCGACGCGCGGCGCGAGAACGACACGATTCGCATCGCGGTTCGCGACGATGGTGCCGGTATGGATCTCGAGGCGGTGCGCGAGCGCGCGGTGGAGGCCGGTCTGGTGCATCCGGGCATTGCTGAAGACCTGGCAGCGGAGCAGCTCGCCGCCTTCGTCTTCCACCCGGGGCTCTCCACCGCCAAAACGGTGTCCGAAATCTCCGGGCGCGGTGTCGGCATGGATGCGGTGCGCGCGACGCTCGATTCCCTGGGCGGCAGTGTCGAAGTGGTGACCCACGCGGGGCAGGGCACCACCACGACTCTCACCGTTCCGATCACCGCGGCGGTGCAGCGCGTCCTGCTGCTCGAGGTCGAGGGCGAGTGCGTGGCCCTGCCGATCGCGCGGGTGGAGCGCATCGTCGAGCTGCAGGCGGAAGCCGTCGAAACCAGTGGCAGCGAGGCCTTTGCGCTGGTCGACGATGAACCCGTACCGGTGCTCTCGCTTGCCCAGTGCCTGCGATTGCCGGAGGTCGTTGCGGACAGAGTCGTCACGCTGGTGCTCACCGAAGTGCGTGGCGAGATGTTGGGCGTATGCGTCCGGCGGGTGCTCGGACAGCAGCAGATCTACGTGAAACCGGTTCCCGAGCTGCTGGCCTCGGTCAAGGTACTCGCCGGTCTCACGATCCTTGGTGACGGGCGCCCGGTCTTCGTGTTGGAGCCGAATCACCTGCTATGACGCGATCGAAGGCGGATACACAGGACACGCGGGTGCGCGCGCTGGCGCAGGAGAGCGCCGCGGCCGCCGCCGCGGCCTTCGGCCGGCTCTGTGGAGAGCCGATGAGAGTCGCCGACGTGCTCATGTGGGAGGGCTCGATCTCCGCGGGTGCGGGCAAGCTCGACACCGGCATCGTGTTCGAGGTGGACGGGGCCGTCCGCGGCGTCGTCGCGCTGCTGCTATCGGGCGTCGGGCGAGCGACCGTGCTCGAGGCTCTGGATGCCGAGTTGCTGGCCGACTCGGCGCTGCGCGAGGCCGGCAACATCGTCGCATCGCACTCGGTCTCGGCGGTGGCGGATCGGCTCGGCACTCGGGTCACCCTATCGGTGCCGACCCTCGTGCGAGAAGACGCAGGCAGCCTGATCGATCGGCTGCTGGCGCGGCGTGTGGACGTGGTCGTGACCGCCACCGAGCTCTGGGCCGCCGGCGAGACGCCCGACGTGGTGCTGGTGCTTGCGGTGGAGTCGCTCTGAAGCCCACTTTTGATACCGTGCGCGCATGAACCGCGACGGGATCCGAGAGATGCTCGTGGGGGTGCGCGCAGGCGAGATCGAGCTGGACGAGGCGCTCGAGCGCTTGGCGAGCCTGCCCTTTGCCGATGTGCCCGGCGCGCGGGTGGATACGCACCGGGCCCTGCGCACGGGTCTGCCGGAGGTGATCTACGCCCCGGGCAAGACCGTCGCGCAGATCGAGGAGATCGTGGGCGCCCTGCGCGCCGCGGAACAGTCGGTGTTGGCCACCCGCGTGGAATCAGAGGTGGCGGATCAGGTGCTGGCCTCCCTCGGCTTCGGCGAGTACGATGCCGCCGGCCGCCTTCTCTGGTTCGGCCCGGCCGAGGTGCCGAACACGGGCAAGGGCAGCATCGCCGTCGTGTGTGCCGGGACCTCGGATCTGCCCGTCGCTGCCGAAGCCGTTGGCGTTGCCAGCCGCTTCGGCAACAAGGTCGAGCTGCTGGTGGATGTCGGAGTGGCGGGCCTCCACCGACTGCTGGCTTCGAGCCAGGTGTTGCGCTCGGCCCGGGTGCTGATCGTGGTGGCGGGAATGGAGGGCGCGTTGCCTTCGGTGGTGGGTGGCCTCGTCGACAAGCCCGTCATCGCCGTGCCGACCAGCGTTGGCTATGGCGCCGCGTTTGGCGGCGTCGCGGCGTTGCTGGGCATGCTGACGAGCTGTGCTTCGAACGTCACCACGGTGAACATCGACAATGGCTTCGGCGCAGCCTACGTGGCGACGCTGATCAATCGGCTCTGATCTTGGCGCCCCGGCGAAAGAGGGCCACCGAGGGCGGCCGTCTTCTGTACCTGGACTGTTTCTCCGGAATCGCTGGAAATATGTTCCTGGGTGCACTGCTCGACGCAGGGCTTTCGCGCAAGGCGCTCGATGCGGAGCTTGCCGGTCTCGGGGTCGAGTTCAAGCTGGTCGTGAAGAACGTGATGCGCGGCGCCATCGCCTCGCGCTTCGTCGATGTGAAGTTGCCCCGACGAGCGGCGTCGAAGCGCTCCCACGGGCATCACCACGTACATGGCCACGGTCGGCACTTCGGCGATATCGTGAAGCTGCTGGGCAAGGCGAAGCTCGATGCCGGCATTCGCGAGCGGGCACTCCTGATCTTCGAGTCCCTGGCCCGCGCGGAAGCCCGGATCCACGGTGTGCCCGTCGAGAAGGTGCACTTTCACGAGGTCGGCGCGGTCGATGCCATCGTCGACGTCACCGGTGCGGCGGCCGGGCTGGCACTTCTCGACGTGCGGCGGGTCACGGCGTCGGCGATCGGCGTCGGCAGCAATGGCACGGTGGAGACCGACCACGGTCGCCTGCCGGTTCCGCCGCCCGCAGCGCTCGAGCTGTTGCGCGGCATCCCAGTGGTGCCAGTGCACGTCGCATGGGAGACGGTGACGCCGACCGGTGCCGCGATCGTCGCCACGTTGGTGGAGGAGTTCGGCCCGCTGCCCGCCATGACCGTGGAGGCGATTGGCTACGGCGCTGGAAACGATCGACAGGGACCGATGCCCAACGTACTGCGCGCTGTTCTCGGCCGAGGCCCTGGCGCGCACGCCGACCGCGTGGTGCTGCTCGAGACGAACCTCGACGATCTGGTGCCCGAGCACTTCGACCATCTGATGGAGCGCCTCTTTGCGGCCGGCGCCCTCGACGTGTCGCTGCAGCACCTGCAGATGAAGAAGAATCGTCCGGGCTTCCTGGTCCGCGTGCTGGCAAAGCCGTCGGATCGCATGCCGCTCGCGAACCTGCTCTTTGCCGAATCGACGGCCATCGGTGTGCGGGTGACCGAGAGCGATCGTGTCGTGCTGCGCCGGGAGGAGACCCGCGTCACCACGGCCTACGGGCGGGTGCGCGTGAAACGCATCTGGACCCCCGACGGCGAGCTGCGCGTGTCGGCCGAGTACGACGACTGCGCTGCAGCCGCCCGCAAGGCCGGCGCAGCGCTGCGCGACGTGGTGCGGGCTGCCGAGGAAGCCGGGCGTGAGCTCGACTGAGGGAGCTGAGCGCGCGTTCGACTCCCACGCCTTCGACCTGCCGGGTGACGGGGGGGCGGCGGCGCTGTGCCTCCACGGCCTGACCGGCACCCCCTACGAGGTGCGCCCGCTCGGCGAGGCCCTCTCGCGCGCCGGTGTGCGGGCAGTGGGCCCCCTCTTGCCGGGTCACGGCGGCGAGCCGGCCGCCTTGCGTCGCACGCCCTACACCGCCTGGCTGGACGCTGCGCGTGCCGAGGTGCTTCGCCTGCACGGAAATCACGACGTCGTGTTTGGCGTGGGGCTCTCGATGGGGGGCCTCGTCACGCTGTTGCTCGCCGCCGAGTGCGGCTTCGACGCGGTCGTCTGCGTCGGCGTGCCCCTGGCGCTGCGCCAGCCCGGCGCCGCCCTGGCGCGCTTTGCGAAGTACCTGGTCCGCGAGCTGCCGAAGCGCCACGGCTCGGACATCTGCGATCCCGAGGCGCGGGCACGCCACCCCGGCATGCCCGTCATGCCGCTCGCCGCCGTTGCCGAGCTGCAGAAGCTGCAGCGCGTGGTGCGCGCGCGGCTGACGGAGATTCACGTGCCGCTGCTGGCCGCCCACGGCGCGCGGGATGAGACCGCCCACCCCGGAGACGCGGAGACCATCCTCCAGAAAGTGGCCTCCGCCGAGAAGCAGCACCTCTTGCTCCCGGGCTCGGGGCACGTGGTGCCGGTGGATTTCGACGGCCCGGCGCTGGCCGCAGCGGCGGTCCGCTTTCTGGTGGGACGCCCACCGCATCCCGGACGAAATGAGACAGTGTTTTGTAACCGCAGCAGAGAACGATTGACAGCGCCTCTCGTGCCCTCCTAGCATCCGGTCACCAGATAGATGGAGGGACCCCATGGCTGATCTTCCGAATGCAGTGATCAAGCGGCTTCTCACGAAGCATGGAAATGGCATGCGCGTATCGGGTACGGCTCTCGGGCTGGCGGTCGCTGCAGTCGAAGGCTACGTCGCGCGCCTGGCACAGGAGGCCTCCGCCTCCGCCGATCAGAACAAGCGCAAGACGATCATGGACGGCGATATCGAGGCTGCGCGCTCGCGCCTCGCCTGATGTCTCCCCGGCGTGTGCCGGGGCCCTGATGGTTGCAGGAGATTCCTCGTCCCGAGGGGTCTCGAGGGAGGCGCTCGCGCAGATGGCGGGCGAGGCTGTGCCGTTGCGCGCCGTCCGTGGGAAACACCGGCGGGAAGCGGCCCGAAAGCAGCTCAGGCAGCAGATGCAGGGTAGGTGGGGCGGGCGCTCTCGGAAGATCCCGCGCTTCGCGGCCAGTGTCAGCGTGCGCGGCACGTCGATGACCCGCGGGCCGCGGCGCATCACGCGCGCCCGCGCCGTTTCGCGCGGGCCGAGCATGCGCATGCGGTCGCCATCGGTGGCCACCACGCCGGGCCCGGAAACCTGCGTCCAGACACCCTCTTCCAGCGGCGCAACGTGGGCTACGTAGGCGGTGCGATAGAGCCCCGGCGAGATCGGCACCAGGAGCGGCCTGCCGCCGGCGTCTGGCGCCGTGCAGCGCACGGTGATCCCCCCCGGATCGTCGCGGCCCACCGGTTGCAGCAGGCCTCCGATCGGTGACATGCCCACCGCGGCTGGCTCCGCGCGGGTGAGCACCAGGTCGCGCAGCTGCGTCGGGTCGAAGGCCAGCAGGCTGCCGGGGTGATCTCCCTCCAGCAGCGCAACATCGACGAGTGCCAGGTCGGTTTCGGAGTTCGGATACTCGACTTCCACCACCTTGCAGCGTCGCGAAACCTCGTCGATGCTCACCGCGCCAGCCGCCACGAGCCCCGCGGCGGCGCCGGCACTGGTGGCTTCGAGCATCTCCGGGAATACGTTGTTCGTGCCCGTCGAGAGTGGGATCAATGGCGCGTCGGGCCAGGCCAGCGCCACCTGACGGTTGGTGCCATCGCCGCCGAGCACGATCAGCGCACCGCAGCCGGCATCGCGCAGCGCCAGGGCGTTGCGCCTCGTGTCGCCGGCGTTGGTCTCGATCGGTCCGTCGAGGAGTGCAACGTCGGCGTGCAGTCGCAGGCTCTCGATCGCGCTCTCCGCCGCGCGAAACACGTCGCGCATCAACAGCACGCGTCGGGCACCCGCCGCCACCGCACCCACTACGGCGCGTTGGATCTGATTGCGTTTCATGTCGGGCGTCTGCTGCAGGGCGCGCCCGATCAGGCGGCGCACGTCGCGCCCCGCCATCGGGTTCGCCAGGATGCCGACGGTGCCGACGCCGTGCGTCTCCACCGAGGCTATTGGCTCGCCTCGATTGCCGGGCGCGCCGCCACGCGGGTGAACCAGCTCTGGAGCGTCTCGAGCTTCGGATCCAGGGGCTGGCCCGTCTGTCCGCCAAATTCGAGGAAGGCGAAGAGCAGGATGTCGGCGATCGTGAAGCGATCGCCGCAGACGAATTCGCGGCCCTGTAGCAGGCCGTCGAGCCAGGCGAGGTTCTTCTGGGCGATCTGTGCGAGGTCGTCTGCCGCCTGCGGGATCACGTGGATGCGGTTCTTGAACAGGTCGATGCCCGCGCCAAAGCGGAAGGCGTTGGCCAGCGGTTCGAGGATGTTGAGGTCGATGCGGCGCATCCACATCCGAGTCTCGGCGCGCTCTTCCGGGGTGGTGCCCATCAGCGGCGGGCTCGGATGTTTTTCGTCCAGGTACTCGCAGATGGCCGTGATCTCGGCGATGGTGCTGCCGTCGTCGAGCTCGAGGCAGGGCAGCTGACCGGCGGGGTTGCGGGCGAGGTGCGCCTCCTGGCGGTTTTCGCCGGCCACCAGGTCGACGATGACGCGCTCCACATCGAGGCCCTTCTCGGCCAGACAGATGTGAACCACTCGGGGATTCGGGCCCATGCCCGTGTAGAGCTTCATCGGGATCTCCTCTTGGATGGGGAGGGGCATCATACATGGTGAGGGCCGGGTCCGAAGTGCCCCGGGGCTTTTCCTGCGCGGCGCTCGGCGACTCCGTCGAATCGACCGTGGAGTGCCCGCGGCCAACAGCGCATTGGAGGGGTGGTGGCTCGTGGCTCTGTTCGAGAGGTCTCTGCATGTCGTTTCCCATCTCGCTCCGGCCCCGATCTCTTGCGCCGCTCTCGGCCCTGGCGCTGGCATGGGCCTGCATGGCCAGCGCCTCTGCACAGGCCGGCCCACTCGGCGAGCTGGATCGCCAGGACCGCGCCGTCGTCGAGGCGCTGTCGCTCACCGACGAGGCGCTGCGCCGCGCCGCGCTCGAAGCCGTGGGTGAGGCCGATGTGCTCGGTGCGCTGGTGCGCCAGCAGGAGCGATCGAGTGCCACGTTCCGCCGCCTGCTCGAGCCCTACGACCGGCAGGTGCAGGCGGACGTGTTCGAGCTCGCCCGCTACCCGGAGCTGGTGGCAGAGATCGTCGAAGCAGGCCCGAAGAGCCAGCAGGAGCTCGAGGCCATCGCCTTTCGCTACCCCGACGCAGTCTCCGACGCGGCGGCGCGTACGGGCCACGATTACTGGAAGGTGATCGCGCGGACTGACGCGCTGCTCCGGGACGAGACCGCCGGCTTCGAGGCGACGCTGGCCGATCTGCCGGAACGCAAGCGCGATGCCTTTCATTCGTTGGTCGCCGCACCCGATCTATTGGCGTTGCTGGCCGAGAACGCGGGTGTCGCTGTGTGGCTGGGCGATGCCTACGAACGCGAGCCGGACGACGTGCTGGCTTGGCTCGAGGGCGTGGAGCGGGAGGTGTCGGGGCGCGGCGGCGACGAGGTGCGCCAGTTGGCCCGGGCCGTCGAGGACGCTGAAGAGCCGGCGGACGAGATCGCCGCATCGACGCAGGCCGTCCGAGAGGTGGCCGGTCATTCCTCCACTCTCTCGTCGCCGACCCACCACGCCCAGGTGAACGTGCGCGTCTCGCCCTTCCCGTTCTGGGTCGGGCATCCGTGGTGGTACTCCTCGACCTACGCGTCCACCGACCCCTGGTATTTCTGGTATCCGCACTCTGCCTGGTCGTTCGGTGGCGTGCACTTCGGGTCGCGCCTCCACGTGAGCCTCGGCTCGGGCTGGCCTCACGGCGCCTCCTGGGGCTGGAACTTCCCGACGCCGAGCCAGCACTCCCACACCCCGCGGCTCACGCACCACGAAGGGCAGCATGGCGACCAACGTCGCCGGCGACACGCCCGCGCCGACTGGGAGCGCCATCCGCACGTCGCGGCCTCGTCGCGGAATCTGGAGCGCAGCCGTCGCGCCGAGCCGCGCGAGCGGGGGAAGTCGAAGGAGCGTCGGGGAGCGCGGCGTGACGCAGACGCGGCAGAGCACGACAGAGACCGCCGCGGCCATCGCGGTGCCGAACGTGCCGAGGCAGATCGCCGCGGGCGAAATGCGCGGGACGAGCGCCGCGTCGAGCGTCGGCGCGAAGCCCGCGCGAAGTCGCGGTCCCGCGAGCGCCGTGTCGAGCGCGACGAGGCGCGCCGCCGGAAACTCCGCGCCGAGCGTCGGCGGGAAGAGAAGCGTGCGGAACGTCCGCGTGCCGAGCGTGCGTCGCGCCGCATCGAGAGCTCCACGCCGAAGCGGTCTCGTCGCGAGGTGCGGCGCGTGTCCCGCCCGCTGCGCGAGCGCGGAGGGCGCCACCAAGGCAGGCGCGGGCGCAAGCGCGGCTAGCCGGCGAGTGGGGACGGTGTTGCTTTCTTGCTTTTTCGAAGCGGGCCGAGCGCGCAGCCGATTTCCTGGGAAAAAGCAAGAAAGCAACACCGTCCCCGCCTTCCGAAACCCACGGAGGAGCGTGCCGGCTGCGAAGACGGTGGCGCGCGGAAGCAGAGGTGCCCCGGTGTAGGCGTTTCGCACCCCCAGTGAAGGCACGAGGAGCGCCGGCGCATGAGCACGACACCGTCTTCGCAGCCGGCCCTGGTACCCCTCACCGAGCCCTTTTTCCAGCAGCCCGTCAGGGCGCCGCTCCACGCACGACGCATCCCGTTCGACGGGTGCATCCGCCGCGTGTCAGCGGCGCGCGTGAGGCACCGAGTGCTCCCAGTCCGCCAGGAGGGTGCGCAGGCCGGTCACGAGCAGCAGCGGTTGGTCGAGCATGATGTGGTGGTGGGCCTCTGGGATCTCGATCACCGGTGCCACGCGACCGAGCAGCTCGTACATCTGTGCCCCGATGTCCGGCGTCACCAGGCCGTACTCGGCACGGAAGAGCGCCACGCGGCTCTTCACCCGCGGCAGCTCCTCCGCGGATGCGCGCGGGATCACGTGCTGGAAGATCGCCCGGTCGAAGCTCCAGGTGTAGCCCCCGTCCACTGCGCGCAGTGAGTGACGCGCCACGTGATGCATCACATACGGGAGCGAGGAGGGTTGATCCGGCACGGTGCGATAGCGCGCCAGCGCCGATTCGATGTCCGGATACACTTTGGGGGCGCGAAACGCCTGGCCTGCCTGGCCCACGCGCTCCTCTTCGGAAGGCAGCCGCACCGGCGAGTCGAGGATCACGGCTCCGGCGATGCGCTCGCCGTATTCGGCGGCCGCCATGATCGTCACGAAGCCGCCCATGCTGTGGCCGATCACGATCGGTGGGCCGGCGATGCCCGCATCCTCCGCCACCGCGAGCACCTCGCGCGCCCAGGTCTCGCGTGGGTAGGCGTCACGGCGACCACTGTCGCCGTGACCAGAGAGGTCGAGTGCCGCCACGCAGTACTCGGGAAATAGCGGCGCGATGTGGCTCCACCAGTGCGCGTTGGCGGCGCCTCCGTGCACCAGAACGATTCCCGGGCGTTCCGGTTGGCCCCAGCGCAGGTAGCGGATCGAACAGCCCTCGACCTCGACACGGCGCTCGTCGACCGGGGTTGCCAGGGCGCGCTCGAACCACGAGGGCGCGTTCGCGTGGGCGGCCGCCCATTCTGCGGGTCTGCTTGCGAGTTTCTGCATGGCCTGCGGTGTAGCACTTCGACGTGACGCCTCGTAGGTGTATCTTCGTGCTGAGCCCTTTGGAGGATTCCCCGCGTGCCTCTCTCACGCGTCAGCGAGGCGATCGAGCAGATCCGCCGCGGCAATGCCGTGATTCTCGTCGACGACGAGGACCGTGAGAACGAGGGCGACATCGTGGTCGCCGCCGAGAAGATCACGCCCGATTGGGTGAACTTCATGGCGAAACACGGGCGCGGACTCGTGTGCCTCACGCTCACGGAGAAGCGCGCTGCGGAGCTCGATCTGTCGCTGATGGTTCGGGACAACTCGGCGCAGTTCCATACGGCATTCACTGTTTCGATCGAAGCGCGACACGGGGTCACCACGGGCATCAGCGCGGCGGACCGCGCCACCACGATCCTCACGGCGGTCGATCCGCAGTCGACATCCCGAGATCTGTCTCGGCCGGGCCACGTATTCCCGCTGATTGCGCGCAACGGCGGAGTGTTGGTTCGCACCGGTCACACCGAGGGCTCCGTCGATCTGGCCCGGATGGCGGGGCTGCGCCCGGCGGGAGTGATCTGCGAGATATTGAAGGACGACGGTGGCATGGCACGGCGTTCGGACCTCGAAACGTTCGCGTCCGAGTTCGGGCTGAAGCTGGTTTCGATCGCCGACCTGATTGCCTTCCGTCGCGCCAAGGAGAAGCTCGTCAACCGCTACGTCGAGGTCGACATCGACTTCGTGTACGGCCGCTTCCACACGATCGTCTACCGCAGCGAGCCCGACGACACCGAGCACGTCGCGTTCACGCAGGGCGACGTCTCCGACAGCGAGCCCGTGCTCGTGCGCATGCAGACGGCGATCCCCGCCAACTCCTACAACCCCGACCTCGGCCTGCCGAGTGTGCTCGAGGCGCCGATGCGTCGCATCGACGCCGAGGGGCGAGGTGTGCTGGTGCACATCGGTCAACCCGACGGCGGTGAGCGGGTGGGCGACACCTTCAAGCGCCACTTGGCCACCGGGAGCGAAGACGCGCCCGAGCCCACGCCGAGGGACGAATCCAACCGGCTGCGGGACTACGGCATCGGCGCACAGATCCTTGCGGACCTCGGTGTTCGCCGCATGCGCCTGATGACGAACCGGCCGCGTCACATCGTCGGTCTCGAGGGCTTCGACCTCTGCGTCGACGAGATCGTGCCGCTGAATCCAGAGCCGGCGACGGTGAAGCGCCTGAAGCCGAAGGCGTAGCTCAGGCTTCGTCGAGGTCGTCGGGCGCGAACCGATGCCCCCAATCGCGTTTCGCTGCCAGGTAGCGGCGGTTCCAGTCGCTGACGCCGGTGACGTGCTTGATCGGCGTGATCTGGGAGAGCCCGTGCGCGGCCAGGTCCTCGAGCTTCCTCGGGTTGTTCGTGAGGAGTCGCATCGGACGATTGCCCACGAAGAAGTGGAGTAGCGCGGCGGCGTCGCTGAAGTCTCGCGAGTCCTCTGGTAGCCCGAGTGACTTGTTGGCCTGGTAAGTGTCCTCGCCGGCATCCTGCAGCAAGTAGGTCGCTGCCTTGGCCCAGAGCCCGATCCCGCGTCCTTCGTGCCCGGCCATGTAGATGAGCAGCCCGCCCGCCGGATCTCCTGCGATGCGGTCGACAGCCGTGGCCAGCTGCGGCCCGCACTCGCAGCGCTCGGAGCCGAAGACATCGCCAGTCAGGCAGCTGGAGTGCACGCGGACGAGCGGCTCGTCGCGTTCTTGCGGTGAGCCCATCACGAGCACGCTGTTCACTGCCATCGAAGACGCGAGAATCGAGAAGAGGTGTTGCCCGCCGCTCTCGCGCAGCGTACTCGCTAGCTCTTCGACATGGCCGAGCTCGGTGCTGCGCACGGAGGCGTACCAATCCACGGCGCGCGGCTCGCTGCCGATGACGATCGGCAGTGGAATGGGTCCCAGCAGGTTGAGCGTCAACCCGTCCGCCGCCGGCTGTGCGCGCGGGTCGAGCTGGCGCCCGCGGTCGTCGATGCGCAGCAGACTGCCCTGGTCGATCAACCGCTCGCGGATCTCTGGGTTGAGGTAGGTGAACATGGCCAGAGAGAATACACCCGACTCGCGACGAAAAAGGCCCCCGGAACCTGCGCTCCGGGGGCCTTCTGCTTCGAGCTGGAGAAAGCTCGGGCTACATGCCCATGCCGGGCATGCCTCCCATGCCGCCCATATCGGGCATGCCGCCGCCGCCGCCGCCGGCGCCCTTCTCCTCGGGCTTCTCCGCGACCATTGCCTCGGTGGTGAGCAGCAGGCCCGCGACCGAGGCGGCGTTCTGGAGCGCCGTGCGCACGACCTTGGTCGGGTCGATCACGCCAGCCTTCATCAGGTCTTCGTACTCCTCGGTGGAGGCGTTGAAGCCCTGGTTGCCCTTGAGGTTCTTCACCTTGTCGACGACGATGGAGCCGTCGATGCCGGCGTTCTCGGCGATGAAGCGCAGCGGTGCCTCGATGGCGCGGCGAATGATGTTCACGCCGTGCTGCTGCTCTTCCGAGAGCTCGAGGCCGTCGAGGGCCTTCTGGGCCCGCAGCAGCGCCACACCACCGCCGGGGACGATGCCCTCCTCGACGGCCGCGCGGGTTGCGTGGAGCGCGTCTTCGACGCGCGCCTTCTTCTCCTTCATCTCGGTCTCGGTGGCTGCACCGACCTTCACCACCGCGACGCCGCCCACGAGCTTCGCGAGGCGCTCCTGGAGCTTCTCGCGGTCGTAGTCCGACGTGGTCTCCTCGACCTGGCGGCGGATCTCGTTGCAGCGGCCCTCGATGTCCTTCTTCGTGCCGGCACCGTCGATGATCGTCGTGTTGTCCTTGTCGATCACGAGGCGCTTGGCGCTGCCGAGGTCCTTGATGGTGACGTTCTCGAGCTTGAGTCCGAGCTCTTCTGCGATGACCTGGCCACCCGTGATGATCGCCATGTCCTGCAGCATCGCCTTGCGGCGGTCGCCGAAGCCCGGAGCCTTCACCGCCGCCACGTTCAGCGTGCCGCGCAGCTTGTTGACCACCAGGGTGGCCAGCGCCTCGCCCTCGATGTCCTCGGCCACGATCACGAGCGGCTTGCCCGAACGCGCCACCTGCTCGAGCAGCGGCAGCAGGTCCTTCATGTTGCTGATCTTCTTCTCGTTGAGAAGGATCAGCGGCTCCTCGAGGGCGCACTCCATGCTCTCGGGATCGGTCACGAAGTAGGGCGAGAGGTAGCCGCGGTCGAACTGCATGCCCTCGACCACTTCGAGGACCGAGTCCATCGACTTGGCTTCTTCGACCGTGATGACGCCCTCGCGGCCCACCTTCTCCATCGCTTCGGCGAGCATCGCGCCGATGGTCTCGTCGCTGTTGGCGGAGATGCTGCCGACCTGGGCGATCTCGTTCGAGTCGCGGGTCGCCTTCGAGAGCTTCTTCAGCTCGCCGTTGATGGCCACGACCGAGGCGTCGATGCCGCGCTTGAGCTCCATGGGGTTGATGCCGGCCACCACGAGCTTGCTGCCCTCGCGGAAGATGGCCTGGGCGAGAACCGTCGCCGTCGTGGTGCCGTCGCCGGCAACGTCGGAGGTCTTCGACGCCACCTCCTTCACCATCTGGGCGCCCATGTTCTCGAACCTGTCCTCGAACTCCACCTCCTTGGCCACGGTGACACCGTCCTTGGTGACCGTGGGGGAGCCGAAGCTCTTCTCGATGATGACGTTGCGGCCCTTCGGACCGAGCGTCACGCGCACCGCGTTGGCGAGGCCGTTGACTCCGCTGAGGAGCTTGCCGCGCGCGTCCTGATCGTACTTGATTTCTTTCGCAGGCATGGTGTGTGTTCTCCCTACTCGCAAACGCCGAGGACGTCGTCCTCGCGGATGATGATGTGTTCCTCGCCGTCCACGTTGATCTCGGTTCCTGCGTACTTGCTGAACAGGATCCGATCCCCCTTCTTGACGTCGAGGGGCTGGAGGGTTCCATCCTCCTTGACCTTGCCCTTGCCGACGGCAATGACCTTGCCCTCGGACGGCTTCTCTTTGGCGCTGTCCGGGATAATGATCCCGCCCGCCGACATTTCGTCTTCCTCGATCCTCTGGACGAGGATCCGGTCTTGAAGCGGCCGAACCTTCATGGGTGGCTCTCCTCCGCGGGTGCTCCCCGTAGGGAGGCCCTTCTCGTATGCAGTGAAAGCCGGCACCGAGGGGTGGCCGGCTTGAATTGGCACTCGGTCCCCCCGAGTGCCAGAAAGTGCGCGCGAATGTAGGCACGGGCCCGCAGGGCGCAAGGCCGGCGCGCAAGATTTTTCTTCACAGAAAACCCATGCGAATTCGGGAGCTTGAAATTCCAGTGCGGCCCGGTGCTCAAGTCGCCGCCTCGACCCGGCCGATTCAGGGGGGCAGGAGGATTCTGCCATGGCCGGAATCGCGAGCGCCCCCCGAGCCTCGTTGCTGGAAGACACCGCCCCTCGGGTGCTCTTCGCCGATCTCGTGGCCGGGGCCCTCGATCGCACCGGAGTGGTGCCCACGGCCCAGGCCTGTGCCTACCTGGTGGATCTGCTGGCGGACAGGGTGCGCCCGGCTCCCGTTGCGGAGGGCGCAGACGCCTGTGAAGAGACCTTCGCCGAGGGGCTGCTGGGGGCCCGCAGCGAGCCGGGCCGCGCGCGTGTCGCGCGGCTGCGCGTGCTGGGGGACCGAGCACTGTTTCGGGTCGGCTTCTTCGTCGACAACCTCGAGGGGCGCCGCAACGGTGCCGGCTGGGTCCGGGAGGTCGGACGCATGGCCTACGGCGATCTCGCCGGGCTGTTGGCAGGCCCGCACTGGCGCCGCGCGCGGCTGTTCGAGGAGCTGGCCGATCGCTTCGGCGACTTCGCGGAGGTGCTGACCGAGGTGGGCGACGGCACGCGCACGGCCGCGCCAGCGGGTCTGGTTTCGCTGTCGGATCGCTACCTGCGGCTCGGCCGCGAGGCCGACCGCCGCCGGCTGCAGCGACGCGGACTGGTGGTGCCGCCGGAGGCGGTGGGGCGGCTCCAGTGAGGGCGTTGTCCAGGCGCCCCTCGCCGGCAGGGTGGGCGGCTCCCGTGAGGGCGTTGTCCAAGCGCCCCTGGCGCAGGGTCGGGCGGCTCCCGTGAGGGACGTCGTCCAGGCGCCCCCCGTGCAGGGTCGGGCGGCTCCAGCGAGTGCGGCCGCCCCCTCTCTCGTTGCAAAGGTGGCGGGTGCGCAGCGCTGGCTGACGGCGATCTACCGCCTGGATCTCGAGCTCGATGCCGCGCGCTGCGTGGTCGAGCCCGAGTGCGCCCGTGAGTGGCTGCCGCCGGGCAGCCCGCGCACCGGGCTGGTGGTGGTGGAGCAGGGCAACGAGGCCTTTGCCGGCATCTACGTGGATCCGTCGGACGCGGAAGACGAGAACGCGGTGCTCGAAGAGACCAGCCATCTGGTCTGTCTCGCCTGGCACGCCGCCCATGATCGGCCCGTTTCGCGCCTGCAGCTCGAGCTCCAGAGCGAAGTCGATCGCTATGCGGTGGCGCGGCTGCGCGGGCGCGACGGTTTCGCGCACTTTCGCGGTTTCCGCTGGGCCGCCGGCATGAGTGTCGGCGCGCGCCGGCGCTACCGGGCGGCGCAGCGCGCGGGTCTGCGCACCTGCGTCGCACTCGAACGACGCCATCCCGGGCGCGCGGACACTCCCGGCTGGTTGGCGGAGCTGCGGCGCTACTACCGCGCGTCTCCCTGCGACAAGCTGAACGGGCAGGCAGCCCGGGTGCGCTGAGCGCCGCGTGCGCCGGAGCCGTCGAGCGGCGCGCCGACCGCAGCGGAGGTGCGGGCCGCGTTGCCCGCCGACGAGCGTGTGTGACAGAATACTCGCATGCCGAACGCACGTCGCTCCCGGCACGCCCCGGTCGGCGTCCGGTCGCTGCGCTCGCTCTCCCTCTGTGTGCTGCTCGCTTGCGCCGCGGGCGCCGGCTCGGCGAGCGAGCCCAACACGCTGAGCGAGGTCGAGCGCGCCTCTGGCTGGCGCCTGCTCTTCGACGGCCAGAGCTTCGCCGGTTGGAAGAACTACGGAGAGCCTCCCGGCGCGATCGAGGGCTGGGTCGTCGAGTCTGGCGCCCTGCGCATGACCCGGGACACCGGCCTCGCCGGACTGATCTGGAACTCGATCAACCCGTTTGCGCAAGCCACCGTCGACCTGATGACGGTCGAGACCTTCGAGCGTTTCGAGCTCTCGTTGGAGTGGAAGCTCTCGCCCGGCGGCAACAGTGGCATCTACTATCTGCTGCCCGGCGACGAGGATCCGCCTTGGGAGAAGCGCGGTCTCGAGATGCAGGTGCTCGACGACGCCGGGCACTCGGACGGCCGCATCGAGAAGCACCGCAACGGCGATCTCTACGATCTCATCGCCAGCTCGAGCCGCCCGGCGCGCCCCATAGGCGAATGGAATCACGTGAGGGTCGTGGTCGACGGCGAGCACATCGAGCACTGGCTCAACGGGGTCAAGATCGTCGAGTTCGTGCGTGCCGGGCCCGGCTGGGAGTCGCTCCTCGATGGGAGCAAGTTCGCCGGCCGCGAGGGCTACGGCGCGGCGGCGCGCGGCCACATCCTGCTCCAGGACCACGGCGATCCGGTCTGGTACCGGAACATCAAGCTGCGCGAGCTGCCCTGAGTTCCGATGCTCTTGACTTTCGCCATGATTTCGCCACGCTTCGCCCCGCAGGGATCAGCCGGGGGGAGCGCATGGCACTGACGCGTCGGCAACGCGAGATCTACGACTACATCAGCAACTTTGTGTTGGAGCACGGCTACTCGCCCAGCCTCGAGGAGATCGGGGCTCATTTCGGGCTCTCGTCGGTGGCGACGGTGCACAAGCACGTGCACCACCTGGTCGAGAAGGGGCTGCTCAAGAAAGCCTGGAACCGCTCCCGCTCCGTCGAGCCGGTGCAGCAGGACGAGGGCGGAGCGGTGACGCTGCCACTGGCCGGAATCGTCGCCGCGGGGCAGCCGATCGAGGCCATCGAAGACAACGAGACTCTCGTCGTCCCGTGTGACCTGGTTCCCGCGCGGGGCCAGAGCTTCGCCCTGCGGGTACGCGGCGACTCGATGATCGAAGACCAGATCCGCGATGGAGACGTCGTCGTCGTCGAGAGCCGCAGCGAGGCGCACAACGGAGAGACGGTGGTCGCGCTGATTCGCGGCGAGGACGCCACCCTCAAGAAGTTCTACCGTCAGGGCGCCCAGGTGCGGCTCGAGCCGGCCAACTCGAGCATGCAGCCCATCATCGTGGCAGCCGAGGAGGTCGAGGTCCGCGGCGTGGTCTGCGGGCTCTTGCGGCGCTACTGAGCCGGCCCTGTTGTTGCGGGGGCCACCCCCGCGGCTACTCTCGAAAGACACACGTTTTTCAAGGGGTTGCGGCATTTGGTCCGGCTCACCCGCGCGATCGAGTTCTCCACCTCTCTGCGCTATGCGCTGCCCGATCTCTCGGAGGCGGCCAACCGCGGGCGCTTCGGGGCCAGGGCGCGGCAGCACGGCCACAACTACCGGCTCGAGGTGACGCTGCGCGGCGAGGTGGATCCCGTGACCGGCATGGTGATGGACCTCAAGCTGGTTCAGGACATCCTCGACCGCGAGGTGATGCGGCGCTTCGACCACAAGGACCTCAACTGCGACACGCCGTACTTCGAGAAGCTCGTGCCTTCGCCCGAGAACTTCGCTCTGGTGATTCGCGAGTTGCTGGTGGAGGCGCTGCCGGAGGGCGTGGTTCTCGACCGCCTGCGCCTGCAGCCCGACCGCGACACCTGGGTCGACGTGGTGGAGCCGGCGAGCGCGCCGTGATCGAACTCACCCGCTGCTTCCGCTTTGCGGCGGCCCACGTGCTGGCCCGTGACGACCTCAGTGCGGAGCGCAACCGGCAGATCTACGGCAAATGTGCGAACCCGGGTGGCCACGGCCACAACTACGCCATCGAGGTCACAGTGCGCGGGCCCGTCGATGTCGAGACCGGCGAGGTGATGAGCCGCCGGCGCCTGGACGCGTTGATCGACGAGCGCGTCTTGCGGCGCTTCGCGCACCGGCTGCTCAACGACGACGCCCTTTTCGCGGAGCGTGTGCCCACTGCCGAGAACATCGCCTGCGCGATCCACGCACAGCTCGCCGCGCCGATCGCGGCGGTGGGCGGCGCGCGCCTGGCGCGGGTGCGAGTGCACGAGACGCGCAAGAATTCCTTCGTAACGGGAGACCCGGAATGAGTGAGCCCGAGACCAACGATCCCATCGCACCGCTCGTCGAAGCGCTGCTCAAGGAGCTCGGCGAGGAGCCGGGCCGCGACGGGCTCATGCGCACTCCCCAGCGGATGGCGAAATCACTGCGCTTCTTGACCCAGGGCTACGACCAGGATCCCCAGAAGATCCTGAACGGGGCGCTCTTCGACGTCACCTACGACGAGATGGTGATCGTGAAGGACATCGAGTTCTACAGCCTCTGCGAGCACCACATGCTGCCGTTCTTCGGCCGCACTCACGTCGCCTACATCCCGAATGGCAAGGTGGTGGGGCTCTCGAAGATCCCCCGCCTCGTCGAGATTTTCGCCCGGCGCCTTCAGGTGCAGGAGCGCCTGACCAGCGAGATCGCCGAGAACCTGGAACGCGTGCTGAAGCCGAAGGGGGTGGCGGTGGTGGTCGAGTCGATCCACCTCTGCATGATGATGCGCGGCGTTTCACAGCAGAATGCCTTTGCCATCACGAGCTCGCTGCGCGGCGAATTCGAGAGCGATTCGAAGACCCGCTCGGAGTTCATGAACCTGTTGGGGCACCAGAAGCGGTCCTTCGCCTAGAGGCCATCTCGTAGACCCCTCGGTCGCCGTCAGTTGACCTGCGCGAGGTCGATGACGAGCTCGCCGGCCTCCGTGAGCTCGCGCCGGCGCCCCTGGATCCAGGTGCCGATCAGGGTCTCGAGCTTTTGACGACTCAGATCTTCCCGCTCCTTCGCCACCTGCTGCTCGAGATCTTCCGCAGCCACGGACTCGCGCTCGAGCACCTGCACCAGCGCGAACTGGTCGCCGACTTCGAAGATGCGGGCCGAACTCTCGCCGGGCTCGAGGGTGAAAGCTGCCGCCAGCAGTTCCGGCGCTGCGCCGAGGCCCGGGACGAAACCGTCTGGGCGGCGTTTCACCCAGGTCGTGCGCTCGAGCGTGAGCTCGGCTTCGCGAGCAGCGGTCTCCAGGCTCTGTCCGCCGCGCACCGCCTCGGCGAGCTGTTCGGCAATTTCGCGCGCTTTTGCGCGGCCGATCTCCCGGCTCATCAGCTCGAAGGCGAGATCGTCCTGCACGTCCGCCAGGGTCTGGGTCTGCGCCGCTCGGCGCGCTTCGACGCGAATGAGATGGAAGCCGAACTCGCTCTGGACCGGCTCCGAGAGCACGCCGATCTGCTGGGAAAAGGCGATCTCGTCGAAAGCGCTCACCATCTGGCCGCGGCGAAACCAGCCGAGGTCGCCGCCATTGGCCGCAGAGCCGGGGTCCTCGCTCAATTCCTCGGCGACCACCGCGAAGTCCTCGCCGGCCTCGATGCGCGCGCGGATCTCCAGGATGGCGGCGCGCTTGGCCTCGATCTCCACCTCTGCCGCCGTCTGGGGAGCCGCGAGCAGGATGTGGCGCGCGTTGGCCTGCTCCGGTACGTCGTACTGATCGATGCGCTCGTCGTAGAGCTGCTGGATTTCCTCAGCGTGGCTGGCTGCGTATTCCTCCACAGCCGCCTCGTCGCGCTCGAGGTCCGCGCTTCGGCTCGCCGGGTTCAGCACGGGAAAGGCCAGCTTCACCTGCTCGAGACCCTGCATGACGGCCAGGCGCGCCTCGTCCTCGGAAACCAGTGACTGCGTGTTGAGCACGCGGATCAGCTTGTTGGCCAGCTCACCGCGGCGCTGCTCGGAGCGGAAGACGCGCTCGCTTCCGAAGTTGCGCTCGATCCAGATGTCGAAGCTCTCGCGGTCGAAGGCGCCTGACTCGTTGCGCAGGTTCAAGTTGGCGAGCAGGCTTCGTTCCACTTCCTCCTTCGCGACGGTGAGGCCCAGGCGCTCGGCCTCGAGGGCCAGGATCGAACGTTCGACGAGGATGTTGGCGGTGTTCGCGTCGATGGTTTCGCGAAGTTTGCGCGCGTCGAAGCTGTCGCCGAAAGCGTCGGCATAGAGCTGCTCCTGGCGCTCGCGCATGCGGTAGAACTCATCGACCCCGATCCGCTGATCGGCGACGGTGATGATCGTGTTGCCCCGGTTGGGCCGGCCCGGCGCACCGCCGATGAAGACGGCGAATACGAGGCCGATGCCGACGACGAAAATGGCCGTCAGCCAGCGTTGTCCCCTGCGAATCACGTCCAGCATGCGCGCTCCCCCGCGTGAAGGCGGAGGATGGTACGCGGCTGCAGCGGCCCTGCCAAAAAACTGCAGGGACGCGGCCGGCCCGCGCAGCCGGCTCGGCTGCGCACCGGCCGAATGGTGGTTGCCCGGGACAGGGTCGGCTGGTAGTCTTGATCCCCACGGGACGGAGGCGAAAACGCCTTGGAAAATCGAACCCTTAGCGCCATAGCTTGCGATGGGTGCGGCGCCCTCGAAGGGAGATCCGAGTGATCCTCGACCCTATCCTCGGTTGGTTCTCGAACGATCTGGCCATCGACCTCGGAACCGCCAACACCGTGGTCTACGTGAAGGGCAAGGGCATCGTGGTTTCCGAGCCCAGCGTCGTGGCTGTGGCGCGCGATGCGCGCGGTGTCGATCGCGTTCACGCGGTCGGCAAGGTTGCCAAAGAGATGCTCGGGCGCACGCCCGGCAACATCGTCGCGATTCGCCCGATGAGGGATGGCGTCATCGCCGATTTCGAGATCACTGAGGCGATGCTCCGCTATTTCATCCAACGCGTACACGACCGCAAGTTCATGATGCGGCCGCGCATCGTGATCGCTGTGCCGTCGGGCATCACCGAGGTCGAGAAACGCGCCGTGCGCGAGAGCGCGATGTCGGCGGGTGCACGCGAGGTGTATCTGATCGAGGAGCCGATGGCCGCGGCCATCGGTGCCGGGCTTCCGGTGACCGAGCCCTCGGGCAATATGATCATCGACATCGGCGGCGGCACCACCGAGGTCGCCGTCATTTCGCTTTCCGGCATCGTGTACTCGAACAGCGTGCGCGTTGGTGGCGACAAGATGGACGAAGCGATCATCGGCTACGTCAAGCGCAAGCACAACCTGCTGATCGGCGAGCGCACGGCGGAGCTGGTGAAGATCGGCATTGGTACGGCCTGCGACATGGAAGACCTCCAGTCGATGGAGATCAAGGGCCGCGACCTGGTGGCGGGCGTGCCGAAGACGCTGGAGATCAAGTCCGACGAGGTGTGTGAGGCGCTCGCCGAGCCGGTGAACGCAGTGGTCGAGAGCGTGAAACTGGCACTCGAGCGCACGCCGCCGGAGCTGGCGGCCGACATCGTCGACAAGGGCATCGTGCTCGTCGGCGGTGGCGCCCTGCTTCAGAATCTAGACGTGTTGCTCCGGGAGACGACGGGCCTCCCGGTGATGCTGGCGGAAGACCCCCTGACCGCCGTGGCCATCGGAACGGGTCAGACACTCGACGAGCTCTCTCTGCTGAAAGAGATCGCGATCAAGTCCTGATCCGTTCCGGGGTCCGGGTGCGGATGGATGGTCGAAACCCACAACCGGGTGCGACTGACGCTACTCGTGGTGGCGCTGGTCGGTTTTGCCACCGTGACCATGGTGGTGGATCGAGGTGCGCTCCGAGGTCGCGCGCGGGATCTGCCGCCGTGGGCCGGGCCGCTGCTCGACATCGCCGTGCCGTTGCAGAAGTCGCTGGCGTATCCGGTGGACTTCGTGCGCGAGCGTTGGGACCGTTACGTCGCCTTGATCGGCGTGCAGGAGGTGAACTCGGAGCTGCGCAGCCAGCTCGCGCGGCTGCAGGAAGAGAACCTCCAGCTTCGCGAGGGGCTCGTGGCGAGCGGTCGCCTCGCGCGCATTTCCGAAATGCGCGCTGGGTTCGAGGTGCCGATGTTGCCCGCGGAGCTGGTGGGTAGCGACGTGTCGCCGTGGTTTCGCTCGGTGCTGCTCGACCGTGGGCGTGCCGATGGGGTTCTCTCGGGCATGACCGTCATCTCCGAGAACGGGCTCGCGGGGCTGGTGGTGTCGACGTCGAACCACGCGTCGAAGGCCATGCTGCTGCTCGATCGGCAGACGGCCGTCGATGGCACCGTACAGCGCAGCCGCGCCCGCGGCATCGTGCGCGGTGGCAGCGACGAAGCCCTGCTCTTCGAGTTCGTGGCCCGCGGGGCGGACGTGCTTCCGGGGGATATGGTGATGACCTCGGGTCTCGACGGTGTCCACCCCAAGGGTCTCCTGGTGGGCACGGTGAAGAGCGTCGCCGAGGCGGGCACCGACTTGCTGCGCACGGCGGTGCTCGAGCCCGCCGTCGACTTCGGTCGCCTGGAGCAGGTGTTCGTCATGCTGCGCCGAGGCCCCACTCTCGAGCTGCTCTACAGCAGCCAGACTGGCGATACCGCCGCGGACGTCGCCGAGGCGGCGCCGTGAAGGCGGCGCTGGCGCTGGCACTGCTCGGTGCGTTCGGTCTGATGTTGCAGAGCACCGCCGCACTCTGGATCCCGGCGCGCTGCCTGCCGGACCTGGGGCTCTGGGTCGTGGTTGGGCTCGCGGTCTGCGTGCGCAGTCCCATGCTCGGGGTGTGTCTGGCGGCGCTGCTCGGCTACCTGACGGATCTCCTCTCAGGCACGCTGCTCGGACAGCACGCGCTGCTGTGCCTCGCCGCTTACGGGGTGGCTCGGGTGCTTTCGTCGAGCTTCAACCTGCGCGGCGCTCTCTCTCTGGCGCTCTTCGCGCTGCTGCTCTCCGGAGCGCACGCGGTTGCGCTCCACGGGTTGGTGGCGTTTTTCGCCCGGCAGTGGGTGGCGTCCTCGGGCTCGCTGGAAGATCTTGCCGTGCACGCGCTCGCCAATGCAGTGGCCGCGCCGTTCGTGATCTCGCTGGTTTCAGGTGTGGCGGCCTGGCTCGGCGACGACGACTCCGGGCGCCCGGTGCGGCTCGAGCCGCGAACGTTGCCGCTGTGACGGGCGGTTCCGGCGCAAGGCTCCACAGCGGTCCGGAGAGCTCGATCGAAGATCGCCTGCCGTTTCTCGTTGCGCTGGTGCTGTTGTTCTTCGTGTTGTTCGGGCTGCGTCTGTTTCAGCTGCAGATCCTGCAAGGTGAGGAGTTCGAGGGCATCGCCAAGGGCAATGCGGTGCGCTCGGTGCGGCTCGAGGCCGCCCGCGGCGAGATTCTCGATCGCGAGGGGCGAGTGCTTGCGACGACGCGACCGGCGTTCGGCGTGTCGATCATGCCGAGCGACCTGCACTCACCGGAGCGAGTTTTTGCCGCGCTCGGCATGCTGCTCGACGAGCAGCCGGCGGTGCTCGCTGAACGCGTTGGCACGCCCCGAGGCAGGCGGCGCTTCCAGCCGGTGCGGCTGGCGGGCGATCTCTCCTTCGATCACTGGGGGAGGGTGGAGTCGCATCGCTTCGAGTTGTCGGGGGTGCTTACCGACGTGCGCCCGCGCCGGCACTATGTGGAGGGCGAGTTCGCATCGCACCTGCTCGGCACCATCGGCGAGATCCGCAAGTCGCAGCTCGAGAGCCTCGACTATGCCGACTACCGTGCTGGCGAGATCGTCGGGCAGTCGGGGCTCGAGAAGCTGTTCGAGTCGCGACTGCGGGGGCGCGCGGGTGGGCGCAACGTGGTGGTCGATGTGGCTGGGCGCGTGGGCGAGATCCTCGACGAGCGCGAGCCTTCCCCCGGCGGCACCGTGACACTGACCCTCGATCTGGATCTCCAGCGGGCGGCGGAGGCGGGTTTTCGCCCGGAGGTGCTGGGCGAGCCGCCGAAAATGGGCGCGCTGGTGGCTCTGGATCCGCGCAACGGTGATGTGCTGGCGCTCGTCTCGAAGCCCTCGTTCGACCCGAACGCGTTCGCCGGTGGCATCGACAACGAGACCTGGGAGCAGCTCACCAGCGACGAGTGGCAGCCGCTCCAGAACCGCGCGCTGGCGGGTCAGTACCCGCCCGGATCGGTGTTCAAGGTATTCGTTGCCCTGGCGGCCCTCGAAGACGAGGTGATCGACCCCAACGAGAAGGTCTACTGCCCGGGCTTCTTCAGGAAGTGGAAGCGGACCTATCGCTGCTGGAAGCGCGGTGGGCACGGTGAGGTCGATCTGCGAGACGCCATCAAGCAATCCTGCGACGTGTATTTCTATGAGGTGGGGCTGCGCCTCGGCGTCGACCGCATCGCGCACTTTGCCCGCGCGTTTCAGTTCGGCAGCCCCAGCGGCTTTCCGTTCGGCGACGAGAAGGCCGGTCTGGTCCCGACCCGCAACTGGAAGGCGCGACGCTTTGGCGAGGCGTGGCAGAAGGGCGAGACCGTGTCCGTCGCCATAGGCCAAGGCTTCAATCTGACGACGCCGGTCCAGCTGGCCGTGGCCTACGCTGCCATCGCCAACGGCGGCCTGCTGCTCGAGCCGCGCATCGTGACGCGGAAACCGGGAGGCGCGGGCGGGGCGGCCGGCAATCCGGTGGTGCGTGGCTTGGTACCCGTGGCGCCGGAGTCGTTGGCGCGGATTCGCGATGCGCTGGAAGCGGTGGTCGGGGAGCCCCACGGCACGGCGCGGCTCGCGCGGGTGCCGGGCGTGCGCGTCGCCGGCAAGACCGGCACGGCGCAGGTGGTGCGACTCAAGCACACGGAGGCTTTCGAGGACGACGAGATTCCGGTCAAGTATCGCGACCACGCCTGGTTCGTGGGCTTCGCACCCGCGGATGCTGCAGAGATCGTGGTCGTCGCGTTGGTCGAGCACGGGGGCTCTGGCGGCGCGGTGGCTGCGCCGCTGGCCCAACGCGTGATGGCCGCCTACTTCGAGAAGCGGGGCGCGCGCACCGGTGAGACGCTGGCCGTCATGGAGACGCAACATGCTGAGCGTTGATCGCCGCTCGCTGCAGAACTTCGACTGGGTACTGACCGGTCTGCTGGCGCTGATCCTGCTCGTCGGGTTCGTGAACCTGGCGTCCTCGACGCATACCGACGCGGGGCTCTCTGGTGAGATGCGTCGTCAACTGATCTCCCTCGGGCTCGGGATTGTGGCGCTGGTGGTGGTGGTGGCGGTCGACTACCGACTCTACGAGCGCCTGGCGATACCGGTCTACGTGGGCTCGCTGTTGCTGCTCGCCCTCACTCTGGTAATCGCGCCGATGACCCGCGGAAGCCAGAGCTGGCTGGTCGAAGGTCGGCTGCAACCCGCGGAACTCGCGAAGATCGGCGTGGTCCTGATGCTGTCGCGCTACTTCCACCGCAAGCCAGCCGGTGAGGTGCGAGGGCTGCTCGATCTCGTGCGTCCCGGTGTGATCGTCGGGCTCCCTGTCGGGCTGATCCTGCTCCAGCGCGATATGGGCGTTGCGCTGCTCACGTTGCTGGTGGGTTCCACGTATCTCGCGTTGGTGCGCATTCCGAAGCGCGCCTGGGCGGGGGTCGCGCTGCTCGGTGTGGCAGTGCTCGCGTGCCTGTGGCTCTTTGTCTTTCAGCCCTATCAGCGCGAGCGCATTCTCGACGTGGTGGACCCCGGTCGCGACCCGCTGGCCTCCGGCTATCAGGTGAACCAATCGCGCATCGCGGTGGGTTCCGGTGGGCTCCTTGGCAAGGGCTACATGGAGGGCACTCAGACCCAGCTGCGCTTCCTGCCCACGCAGCACACGGATTTCGCCTTCTCGGTGTGGGCGGAGGAGTGGGGCTTCGTGGGCTCGCTCGGCGTGCTGGGCGCGTACGCGGCGCTGATGGTCTGGGGGCTCATCATCGCGCGCAACGCCAAGGACGGCTTCGGTTCGATGCTGGCGGTAGGCGTGGTGGGTATGTTCTTCTGGCCAGAAATCTTGAACGTGGGAATGGTATTGGGGGTGTTGCCGGTCATCGGCGTGCCATTGCCCCTGTTCTCCTACGGGGGCTCGGCGCTGGTGGTGAACCTCGTGGCCGCCGGCCTGTTGCTGAACGTCTCGGTGCGGCGCTGGGTGTTCTGATGGGCGGGGTGCCGATCGGACGTGCCCGGCATCCGCAGCTGGAGCAGGGCAACGCTGCGCCAGTTCGAGGGGCGAAGCGAAGCCGAGCTCGTCGCTGCGGCCGAGGTGTGGTTCGAGGACGCCGCCGCGCCGGTCAGGCGATCAGTTTCTTGACCATGTCCTCGAAATCGGCCTTGGGGCGGGCGCCCTGCAGCTGTTCGACGACCTGACCGCCCTGGAAGGCGAGGATGGTCGGGATGGCGCGCACCCCGTACTTGCCGGGCGTACCGGGGTTGGCCTCGATGTCCATCTTGACGATCTTCACCTGGTCACCGTATTCGGCAGCCAGCTCCTTGATGGCCGGCGCGATCTGACGGCACGGCGCGCACCACTCGGCCCAGAAGTCGATGATTGCAGGCTTGTCCGATTGCAGAACCTCCGCCTCGAAGTTCTGGTCCGTGACTTCGATGACCTCTGCCATGGGTGCTCCTCGTCTGCGCCGCCTGCGCGCGCTCGTGTTTGGGGTGTCGTGAAGTGGTCCTAGGATGCCGTCGCTGCGGCCCGCCCGCATCCGTTGACGCGCCCGGGGGGCGCGGGTATTCTCGCAGAGCCCGATCTATCTGTTTTTGCTGGAGTTTTCACTCCGGACCGGTGAGGTGCAATGGCCGACGGGCGGTTCGACACCCCCGCTTCCCGACTCGCCCGGGTGCGCGCAAGTCTCGAGGAGAGCGCTCGCCTCAAGGGCGAGATGCTCGAGCTGGCCGGACCGCACATCGCGGCCGCCGCCGAGTTGCTGGCGACCGCGTTCCGCGACGGTGGCAAGCTCCTGGCTTTCGGCAACGGCGGCTCGGCCGCCGACGCGCAACACTTGGCCAGCGAGCTGGTCGGGCGCTGCGACCGGGAACGGCCGGGGCTGCCGGCGTTGGCGCTCACGGCGAATACCTCCGATCTGACGGCCATCGGCAACGACTACGGTTTCGAGCGCGTCTTCGCGCGGCTCGTCGAAGCGCACGGTCGGGAGGGAGATGTGGCGGTGGCACTCTCCACTTCGGGCAACTCGCCCAATGTGGTCGCGGGGGTCGAAACGGCGCGCGCGCGCGGACTCCACACCATCGGGCTGGTCGGGAAGGGAGGGGGGCGACTGGCGTCGTGCTGCGACCTGGTGATCCAGGCGCCCTCGCAGACGACGGCGCGGGTGCAGGAGTGCCACATCGCCGTCATTCACGTGCTCTGCGAGCTTCTCGATGCCGAGCTTTTCCCCGAGACGTCTGAGACATGAGTCCGAAGCTTCCGAAGATCGACCGCGCAAAGGTGCAGACCACCAGCGCGCGCAGGCGCCGCAGCAAGGTAGCCGTGCGCGACGAGGCGAAGCCGCACGTCGCGGGCGCGTCGTTCGCGCAGTTTCTGGCCGGGCTGCCCGAGCTGCTCGGTGCCGCCGATCTGCGACGTGCCATCGCAGCCGGGGCACTGGCGCGCAAGCAGCGACGCACGCTGCTCTGGGGTCTGGGTGCGCACGTCATCAAAGTGGGGCTGGCGCCGGTGGTGGTGGATCTGCTCGAGCGCGGTTTCGTTTCCGGCATCTTGATGAACGGCGCCGGCTGCGTTCACGACCTCGAACTCTCGATGATGGGGCGCACCAGCGAAGACGTGGCGGAAGCCCTCGACGACGGCAGCTTCGGCATGGCCGGCGAGACTGCGGGTCGGCTCAACCGGGCCATCGCCGCCGGCGCACGCGAGGGTCTCGGCATGGGCGCTGCCGTCGGGCGCGACATCCTCGAGAGCCGTGATCCACACAAGCAGCGCTCGATTCTCGCGACGGCTGCGCGGCTGGACATCCCCGTCACCGTTCACGCCGCCATCGGCACCGACATCCACCACATGCATCCCGACGCCGACGGCGCGGCCATCGGCGCCACCAGCCACCGCGACTTCGAAACCGCCACCGCGCTGGTTGCCACGCTGGAAGGTGGTGTGTTCTACAACGTGGGCTCGGCGGTGATCCTGCCCGAGGTCTTCCTGAAGGCGTTGGCCCTGGCGCGCAACCTCGGGCGCAAGGTGCGCCGCTTTACGACCGTCGATCTCGACTTCATCCGCCACTACCGGCCGCGAGTGAATGTCGTGGAGCGCCCGACGCGTCTCGGTGGCACGGGCCTCTCGCTGACGGGTCAGCACGAGGTCCTGGTGCCGCTGCTGGCGGCCGGGCTGGTGGAGGCCGCTGAGCGGCCGGTGCGGAGGCGGGGCAGGTGAAGGGCATCGCGGTCTTCGAGGGCGACATCACCGAACAGCACGTCGATGCGGTGGTGAACGCAGCCAACAGCCAGCTGCTGCTGGGTGCGGGCGTGGCCGGGGCGATTCGCCAGAAGGGCGGTCCCACGATCCAGGCCGAATGCGATGCACACGGCCCGGTGGCTGTCGGTGAAGCAGCCGTGACCGGGGCCGGTGAGCTCGCAGCACGCTTCGTGATCCACGCCGCGAGCATGGCGCCGGGCGGCTCGCCCGATGAAGACAGCATCCGGTCCAGCCTGCGGCACGCATTGGCGCTGGCCGCCGAGCGCGGCTGCGCCAGCGTGGCGGTCCCGGCCATCGGAGCGGGCATCGGCGGCTTCTCCGCGCAGCGTTGCGCAGAGATCCTGATCGAGGGGGCCCGCCGGCATCTGGCCGGGGAGCCCCGGGTCGAGGAGGTGCGCTTCGTTCTGTTCGGCGAGCCGATGTACCGCGTCTTCGAGAGCACGCTCGACGCCGCCAAGGTGGCGGCGCAGATGGAGCGGCTGCAGGCCGCCAAGGCGGGGCGCGGAGTTCCGAAGCGCTAGCCTCCTGCCATGGCGATCCTGCTGCATCAGGCAACGGCGGCCCTCTATCTGCTGGCCGGCATCGTGGCGTGGCTCGGGCTGGCGCTCGGGGCGCGGCGGCTCGAGCGCGGCTCGGTGGCGATCCTCACGCTGGGCGGTGCGCTGCATCTGGTGGCCTTCGGCGCGCTGCATGCCTTGGATCCGCCGCCGCCGCTCACGGATCTGCCCATCGCGATCTCCTACATGGCCTGTGTCGGAGTGCTCTTCTTCCTGCTGCTCTCCCAGTGGGCGCGCCTCGCCGGCCTGGTGGTCGGTGTAGCGCCGGTGGCCTTCGTGAGTACCTTCGCCGGGGCCCTGCGCCTGCACGACGTCGCGGGGGAGACGTTGGGCCGTGCCGGCACCCTGCCCCATGCCCACGTGCTGCTGGCGAGCGCCGGGCTCGCCTGCCTGGGACTGGCCGGGCTCGCGGGCCTGCTATTTCTCGCCGAGCACCGGCGGCTCAAAGCGAAGAGGCCTCTCGGCTTTCGCTTTGACCTGCCGTCACTGGAAGCGCTCGACCGGGTGAATCTCCTGTCGCTGGTGGTGGGCTTTCCGCTGCTCACCCTCGGCGTCGTGACGGGCGCAATCTGGGTCGACGCGGTGGAGGGCCGTTTCTGGTCCGGCAGTCAGCACGAAATCTGGTCCGTGCTCGCCTGGTTCATCTACGCGGCAGTCGTGGCGGCGCGTTTCGGTGCGGCCCAGGGCGCGCGCACGGCTGCGGCCAGCGCCGTGGTGGGCTTCATATTCCTCACTTTCGCGGTGATCGGAGTGGGGGTGTTCGTATGAGGATTCTCCTCGTCGGCATGAACCACCGCACCGCGCCTCTCGAGCTGCGCGAACGGCTCGCCGTCGACGATCCGGCCGCGCCGTTGCAGAAGCTCGTGGCGGAGACCGAGATCGACGAGGCCGTGCTCTTCTCGACCTGCAACCGCGTCGAGCTGGTGGTGGTGACCCGTTCTGTCGAGGCCGCACGCCTGTGCCTGCGCGGGTTCTTCGCGCGGGAGCTGGGCGCGCGCAGCGGCATCGACGACATGTCGCAGTATCTCTACGAGTATCTCGACGGCGACGCCATGCGCCATGTGCTGAGGGTGGCCTCGTCTCTCGACTCGATGGTCGTTGGCGAGCCGCAGATCCTGGGCCAGACCAAGGACGCCTTTCAGCGGGCGAACGAGTGCAAAGCCGCCGGGCCGTTGCTGGGGCGACTCTTCCAGCACGCCTTCGCCACGGCCAAGCGCGTGCGCACTGAAACCGGCATCGCCGAGCGGCCGGTCTCGGTGGCGCGGGTGGCGGTCGATCTCGCGCGGCAGATCTTCGAGGAACTCGGGGACAAGCGGGCGGTGCTGGTGGGCGCCGGCGAGATGATCGAGATGGCCCTGGGGGCGCTGCGCGGAGCCGGTCTGCGCTCGGTGTCCGTGGTCAATCGCACGCCCGAGCGCGCGCTCGAGCTCGCGGCGCGCTTCGGTGCCACAGCCCATGCTCTCGACGAGCTGGCGGCGCTGGTCGCGGAAGCCGACGTCATCCTCAGCTGCATCGGCGGTGAGCGACCCATCCTCACGGTGCCGCTGGTTCAGCAGGCCCGCCGTGGCCGGCATCGTCAGCCGCTATTCGTGATCGACATCGGTGTGCCGCGCAATGCGGACCCGGAGCTCGACTCTCTCGATGACGTGTATCTGTACGACATCGACGATCTATCCTCTCTCGCCCGCGAGAACGCCGAACAACGCCAGCGGGAGAGCGCCCGGGCCGAGGCGATCGTCGAAGAGGAGCGCCAGCGCTTCGACGGCTGGCTCATGGCCCTGCGCGCGGTGCCCACCATCAAACACCTGCGCGAGCGCGCCGAGTCGATTCGCAGCGCCGAGCTCGAGCGGGCGCTGCGCCGGCCGTCACTGAAGGGCGTGGACCCCGAGGCTCTCGATCAGCTCACTCGTTCGATGGTGAACAAGATCCTGCACGCGCCGGTGTCGCGACTGCGCCGCGAAGCGGAGCGTGAGGAGGGCATGGCCTACCTCGAGGCGGCGCGGGTCCTCTTTGGCCTCGACGACGATTCGCCGGCGGAAGACGAATGAGCCGTGTGCGGCTGGCGACGCGCGCGAGCGACCTGGCTCTCGCGCAGGCGCGAATGGTGGCGGCGCTCGTCGAGGAGAGGCTCGGCTTGGAGGCCGAGCTCGTTCCCATGAAAACCACGGGCGACAAGCTCGTCGGCTCGCTCGCCAAGGTCGGCGGCAAGGGTCTGTTCGTGAAGGAGATCGAGGAGGCGTTGCTCGAGGGGCGTGCGGATCTGGCCGTGCACTCGGCCAAGGATCTTCCGGCGCGGCTGCCGCAATCGCTCGAGCTGGTGGCGTTTCCCGAGCGCGCGGACCCGCGGGACGCACTTCTGTGTCGGAAGCGTGGCACGCGACTGGCGGATCTCGTAGCGGGAGCGCGGGTGGCCACCGGCAGCCTCCGCCGCAGCGCGCAGCTGCGGGCGCTGCGGCCGGATCTCGAGATCGTGCCGCTGCGCGGCAATGTGCCGACGCGGGTTCGCAAGCTCGATGCGGAGCCGCTGGATGCCATCGTGCTGGCCTGTGCCGGTCTCGAGCGGCTCGGCCTTGCGCAGCGTATCGACGAACGCATCGCGCCGGAGGCCGTGTTGCCGGCGGTGGCGCAGGGGATCATCGCCATCGAGGCGCGCCGCGACGACGCGCTGGCGCAGGACGCGGCTGCGCTCGGCTGCGAGGAGACCCGCATTCGCGCCCTGGCCGAGCGGCGGGTGCTCGAGCGGCTCGAGGCCGACTGCAACGTGCCGCTGGCCGCATTCGCGGAGCTCGTCGACGGTACGCTGCAGTTGCGCGGACTGCTTGCCGATCCGCGGGACGCGACCTTGCTGCGGGTCGAGCATCGAGGCCGCCCGGAAGATGCGCTCGCGCTCGGCGATGCCGTCGCGAGTGAACTTCTAGAGGCCGGTGGGCGCGAGCTGCTGGCGCGGCTCGAAGGCGAGGCGGCGCCGTGAGTCGCTCGGACCTGGGGCGCGTGTATCTGGTGGGAGCCGGCCCCGGCGATCCGGGGCTGCTCACCCTGCGCGGCGCAGATCTGTTGCGCGTTGCCGACGCCGTCGTCTACGACGCGCTGGCATCTGCGGAGCTGCTGGACCTCGCGCCGGACGGCGCCTTGCGCATCGATGTGGGCAAGCGTGGTCACGATGCTCCCACCCTTCCGCAGGAGGAGATCACCCAGCTGCTCATTCGCCTGGCTCGGGAGGGTCGCATGGTGGTGCGTCTCAAGGGCGGAGATCCCTTCGTCTTTGGCCGGGGAGGCGAGGAGTGTTCGGCGCTTGCGGCAGAGAAAATTCCGTTCGAGGTCGTGCCAGGGGTCTCGTCGGTGGTGGGTGGTCTCGCGTATGCCGGCATCCCGCTGACGGATCGGCGTCATTCGGCGTCGTTCGCCGTGGTCACCGGCCACCGGGATCCCAGCAAGGCGGCGACGGAGACTCGTTGGGGCGATCTGGCCACCGCCGCCGATACGTTGGTCGTGCTGATGGGTATGCGCAGGCTGCCGGAGCTGGTCGAGCGCATTCTGGCCGGCGGTCGCGCGCCCGACACCCCGGCCGCTGCCGTGATGGACGGCACTCTGCCGAGCCAGCGGGTGGTGTGCGCGCCGCTCGCTGCACTTCCCGAGCGTGTGCGTGCCGCAGGGCTCGGTGCGCCGGCGCTCATCGTCATCGGCGAGGTGGTGGAGCTGCGCGACACGCTGGCGTGGGTGGAGCGGCGAGCCCTGCACGGGAAGCGTGTCCTGGTGACGCGGCCCCAGGAGCAGGCCGGCGTGCTCGCGGCGGCGCTGCGCGAGCGGGGTGCTGCTCCGGTGGTGATTCCGCTGCTCGAGATCGCGCCTCCGGAAGACTGGGCGCCGGTCGATGCCGCGCTCGCCGCGCGAGACGAGTACGCCGGGCTCGTGCTCGCGTCGAGCAATGCCGTCCATCGCTTCGCGGCTCGGGCGCGCGAGCGCGGAGTGAGACTCGATGACGTCGGATGGAGTGTGTGCTGCGTGGGGCCGCGCACGGCCGATGCCGCACGCTCGGTGGGGCTACCCGTCCATCTCGTTCCCGCTCGCCACGAGGGCGTAAGCCTGGCGCGAGCGCTTGCGAGGCGTCCGGACCTTGCGCGTGGGAGACTGTTGCTGCCGCGTGCTGCGGAGGGACGGGACGAGCTGCCCGACGCGCTGCGCGCCGGCGGAGCGAGCCTCGATGTCGTGAGTGTCTACCGAACGCTGCCCGCACCGGTCGATTCTGCCGCACTGTGCGCGCAGCTGGCTGCCGGCGAGTTGCACGGTCTCACCTTTGCGAGCCCGTCTGCGGTGCGCGCCTTCGCCTCGCTGCTCGATGAGGGTGCGCGGCGGGCGGTCGAACGCTGCGCGGTTGCCGCGATTGGCCGCATCACCGCGGAGGCGCTACGCGTTGAGGGCCTTCACGTCGACGCGGTGGCCGATAGCGCTGGCGTGGCGCCTCTGGTCGAGGCGCTGGCGGCTGTGCTCGGTGGCGAGAGCGGGAAGAGGGATACACGATGAGCTTTCCGACGACGCGCATGCGTCGACTGCGTCGCAGTGAGGCGTTGCGTCGCATGCTGCGAGAGACGCGGCTCTCGCGGGACGATCTGGTGGCGCCGCTCTTCGTGGTCGAGGGAAGTGGCGTGCGGGAAGCCGTGGCGTCGATGCCGGGCGTGTTTCGCTTTTCTGTCGACACGCTGGTCGGCGAAGCCAAGGAGCTCGTCGGGGCAGGCCTCCCCGCCGTGCTGCTCTTCGGCATTCCCATGCACAAGGATGCCACTGGAAGTGGCGCCGACGCGGCCGGTGGGGTGATCCAACGCGCTGTCGAGGCGCTGAAGAGCGCCTGCCCGGACCTCTGCGTGATGACCGATGTGTGTCTGTGCGAGTACACCGATCACGGACACTGCGGTGTCGTCGAGCACGGCGACGTGGCGAACGACCCGACGCTCGAGCGCCTCGTTTCGACCGCGGTCTCCCATGCGCGCGCCGGGGCTGACGTGGTGGCGCCCTCGGACATGATGGACGGGCGCGTCGCGGCGATTCGCGCGGGACTCGACGTGGGCGGTTTCGAAGACGTCGCCATCCTTTCCTACGCCGCGAAGTTCGCCAGTGCCTACTACGGACCGTTTCGCGATGCGGCGGAGAGTACGCCGCAGTTCGGCGATCGGCGCAGCTATCAGATGGATCCGCCGAACGCGCGCGAGGCGTTGCGCGAGATGCGTCTCGATCTCGAAGAGGGTGCCGACGCGTTGATGGTGAAACCGGCGCTGCCCTATCTCGATGTGTTGGCAAGGGCGAAGCAGGAGTTCGACGTTCCGCTGGCCGCATATCATGTGTCGGGCGAATATTCGATGATTCACGCGGCGGCGCAGCAGGGCTGGCTCGACGGCGAGCGCGCCATGGAGGAAGCGCTGGTTTCGATCAAGCGCGCCGGCGCCGACATCATCCTCACCTACGCGGCCAAGGCGGTCGCGCAGCGCCTCGGTTCATGAGGGGGAGCACTCTTGCCCGGCACGTACAAGGTCATCGAAACCAGTGATGTCACCGACATCGAACTCGAGCGCATCCTGAACAAATGTGCCGACGACGGCTGGACCCTCGACACCATGCAGTTTGCCATGCGCGAATCGTCGCGCCGGCCGGCCATGGCCTTTCTCACCTTCACGCGTTCAGGCCTCTAGCGCACTTGCTCCGCATGGACGGTCTTCACTCGTCGCCGTCGTCCCCCTGCATGCGAACGCGGATCGTGTGATCCGAGGGGTCATCGCTCTCGCCGTCGACGAATCGGATTCGGGCGCTGATGTCGAGGGTGCGGCCCCGCATCAACTCCGCGAGCACGGTGGCGACGTCGATTCTCTCGAGTGACTGACCGATTTCAGAAGTCAGGCGCTCCAGGAACTCCTTGCGCGTGCGCTCGCTCTGGTCGATGGCGAACTCGCTCCACTCTTTGGGCAGCGTGTCGCCGAGGGCCTTGCGGATGGTGGATTCGGTGAAGAAGAAGCCGGAGAGGCCGAGGGCGAGCGCGCGCCTCGCGAGGTCGGAAAGGGCCGGCTGCTCCTCCTGGGCGTCGTTCGCCTCGTCCTGGGGGCGGTCCGCATCACCGTCGACGGCTCCCCGATTTTGCTTCCCGCGTGCGCTTGCCATGGAGTAGATTGCTCGGAATGAGTCGCCCCCGAGTCCGCGACATCATGCCCGAGACGGTCGTCACGATCAGCGAAGGCGATAGGCTTTCGACCGTCGAGGATATCATGACGCTCGGGCACGTGCGGCACATGCCCGTTACGCACGGCGGCAAGCTCGTGGGCGTCGTCTCAGAGCGCGATCTGTTGCGTGCGTCGCTCTCCTGCCTGACCCGCGATCGTGCGGATGCCCATCGTGCGTTCCTGCACGGCGTCGAGATCGGCAAGGTGATGACGGCCCCCCCGGTCGTGATCGGCCCCGAAGCGAGCGTCGAAGAGGCGGCCCAGGTGATGGCCGAGAACAGGATCGGCTGCCTCCCGGTGGTCGATGGCGAAGAGCTTCTCGGCCTCATCACGGAGAACGACGTCCTCCGCTACTTCGCCGACGCATCACCGCTGGCTGCGTTGCGCTCAATCGCCCTAGCTCTGCTAGGGCTCAATCGCGCGCCTTGCCAGCGGCGCGCCTCGGCGCCTGGAGCTTCCCACGCCAGTCTTGGGTCAGGCTCCTGGCCCCCGCCTTGCCCTGCGTCCCCCGTTTGTTGCGGGCGTCGAGACAGCCGGGTCCGGCTGTGACCATGCCGGCTCAGCCGGCACTGCAACCGGCATCTCCGTGCGCTGAGCGGTTCCTGACGGAACTGGCACCGGAATCACAGCATTTCGAATATCTGGGCGATTGACTTTTCCCGCGGGGGTCGCGTAGGCTCCGGATGGTTGCCCCCCGGGATGCGAGGGGTCGAGGGTTTGCATGGCGCTCGTGGAGCAGGTCGAACAGAGTGGAGAAGGGCGACGTCGCCTGCGCCTGGCGAACCCCGCGACCCTCGCACCGCTAGGTGAGATCGAAGTCGGTGCAGCCGCCGACGTTCACGCGGCGGTCGAGCGTGCGCGCAAGGCACAGCTCGGCTGGGCAGACCTCTCGTTCGAGGAGCGCGGTCGCTATCTGCAGCGTGTGGTTCGCGTGATCCTGGAGCGGCACGACGAGATCGTCGCGACGATCTCGAGCGAGACAGGCAAGCCGCCGACGGAGGCCCTCGCCACCGAGGTCATGACGGCGTGCGACGCGTTGCACTTCTACGCCAAGCGCGCCCGGCGCATCCTCGGCGAACGCCGGGTTCCACTGCATCTGATGCTCACCAAGAAGTTGCGGGTGATCTACAAGCCGCTCGGCGTGGTCGGCATCATCACCCCGTGGAATTTCCCGTTCGTGCTTGCGCTCAACCCCGTCGCCCAGGCGCTGATGGCGGGCAATGCAATCGTGCTGAAGCCTTCGGAGGCGACGCCCTTCTCGGCTCGCCTGGTCGAGGAGCTCTTCAGCGCTGCGGGCCTTCCCGAAGGCGTACTCAACGTGGTGCTTGGTGATGGCGAGACCGGAGCGGCGCTCGTAGAAGCCGATGTCGACAAGATTGTTTTCACCGGCAGCGTGGCGACCGGACGTAGGGTGGCTGAAGCCTGCGGCCGCCAGCTGGTGCCCTGCACGCTGGAGCTCGGCGGCAAGGACCCGATGATCGTCTGCGCCGATGCGGATCTGGAGCGCGCAGCCCGCGGCGCCGTCTACGGCGCATTCGCGAACTCCGGCCAGGTGTGTACGTCGACCGAGCGCGTCTATGTGGTCGACGAGGTGGCGGATCGCTTCACTCAGCTGTGCGTCGACGCGACGTCCGAGCTACGTCAGGGCTCGACCGGCGAGTTCGACGTGGGCGCCATCATCTGGCCGCAGCAGCTGGATACCATCGAAGCGCATGTGGCCGACGCATTGCAGCGTGGGGCGACACTGCTGACGGGAGGTCGTCGCAACCCCAATGAGGCGGGCTTCTACTACGAGCCGACCATCCTCACCAATGTGAGCCATGAGATGCGCGTCATGCGTGATGAGACGTTCGGCCCCCTGCTTCCGATCATGCGGGTCCCCGATGAGGCGGCCGCGTTGCGCTATGCGAACGACTCGCGCTACGGACTGAACGCGAACGTGTGGACCCGCAACAAGCACAAGGGTGCTGAAATGGCGCGGGCCATCGAATCGGGTTGCGTTGTCGTGAACGATTGCATGGTCACCTACGCCGTCACCGAGGCACCCTTCGGCGGCGTCAAGGAAAGCGGGATCGGCCGAGTCAACGGCGAGATGGGTCTGCGGGGCTACTGCCACGCGCAGTCGATCGTGATCGATCGGTTCGGGGGCAGAAGCGAACTTTTCTGGTACCCCTATACCCGACGCAAGCTCGGGATGATGAAACGTATGTTGCGGCTGATGTGGGGCACATCGCTCGGGCGATGGCTCTCCTGATGGCCGCGTTTCGGTGACGCGGAGAAAGCGATGATCTCGACGATCTTGTTGGCGAGTGATGGTTCGGACGCGGCTGCGGCCGCCGAGCGCTATGCGTTGGCACTGGCGTCGCGGACGAAGGCGCGTCTGCTGGGCCTCTCGGTGGTCGAGGACCGCCTGGCCCGGGGCTTCCGGGAAGACGGCCTCGGGGTGGCGCCGCCGTTGCCCGAGCCGGTGGCAACCTATCTGAAGGCCCGCGCGGAAGCGGTGGCGCGCCGGATCGTGGAGCAGGCTCGCTCCCAGGGGTTGGAGGTCCATTGCGACACCGCGCCGGGCATCGCCGACGACCTGATCGTGGAGCGCGGACAGCAGGCCGATCTGCTGGTGCTCGGCCGCGACGGCCACGCCAAGAACTTCCGTACGGGGCTGGTCGGCTCGACCGTCGATGGCGTGGTGCGCAAGACCGCCAAGTGCGCGTTGGTCGTGCCCGAGGGTGCGCAGCTCGCCGGACCCATCGTGCTTGGCTTCGACGGCTCGCCGGGCTCTCGGCTGGCCGCCTCGGTGGCCGTCGATATTGCGAAGAAGGTGGGCGAGCCCGTGCACGTCTTTGTCGACTCGAAGGACAAGGGGCGCGCGATTTCGCGTTTCGACGAGGTGCGCAGCCTGGTCGGGTCGCTTCCGGTGCCGGTGCGCGAGATCTCGTCGACACTCGGCCGGCCGGACGTGAAGCTGGTCGATTCGGCGCGCGAAGTGCGGGCCAGTCTCATCGTGATGGGCGCGTTCGGCCGCAACCGCATCACCGAGTACTTCCTCGGCAGCAATGCTGCCGCGGTGGTCCGGACCTCGCCGATCGCCGTCCTCGTCGCTCGCTGAGCGCGAGGTGAGGGCGCCGATGCGCCTGGCAGAACTGGCGGAACGTCTCGGCCGGGAGATCGAGGGCAATGGCGATGTGGCGCTGGCGGGGGTGGCCTCACTGGCGGAGGCTGGCCTCGGAGATCTCGCCTTCGTGCGCTCCCCGCGGTTTGCCGACCAGTTGGCTGCGACTCGGGCGGCCGCCGTGATCGCCGCTGCCGACGTCGAGACCGGCTCGTTGCCAACACTGCGCTCGCCCCACCCCGGCCTCGACTTCGCGCGGGCCGCGCGGCTGCTCGAGCCGTCGCCGCCGCGGGTGCCCGGCGTGCACCCGAGCGCCGTGCTCGGACCCGGTGCGGAGGTCGCGGCCGACGTCTGCATCGGGCCGCTGTGCGTGTTGGGCTGCGGCGCGAGGGTCGGTGCCGGGAGTGTGCTGCACGCGAACGTGACACTGTATCCCGGTGTCGAGGTCGGGCGCGACTGCACCTTGCACGCGAGTTGCGTGCTGCGCGAAGAAACGCGGCTGGGCGATCGAGTGACCGTGCATGCGGGGGCTGTTCTCGGCAGCGAGGGTTTCGGTTTCGTTGCCAACGAGCGCGGGCGCTGGGAGGCGACTCCGCAGCGCGGGCGCGTGGTGGTGGAGGACGACGTCGAGATCGGAGCCAACACTGTCATCGACCGCGCCGCGTTCGGCGAGACCCGGTTGCGCCGGGGTGCCAAACTCGACGCCGGGGTGATCGTCGGTCACGGCTGTGATATCGGTGAAGACGCGTTGGTGGGTGCACAGGCGGGGCTCGCCGGAAGTGTGCGCCTGGGTGTCGGGGCCCTCGTGATGCCCCAGGCCGGCATCGTCGATCATGTGACGATCGGGGAAGGAGCCTACGTGGGCCCGCGCAGCGGCGTGGTTTCCGATGTGCCGGCGGGTGCGCGGGTCCTGGGTGCGCCGCATCAGGCGCTGCCGCGTCAGCGGCGTATCTGGGTCGCGCTGCGGCGCTTGCCCGAGTTGCTGCGTCGGGTCCGCGCGCTCGAGCGCCGGGTGGGGGGCGACGAGGAGTGAGGGGGGTGGCGGACCAGTCGCTGGCGGTGCTGCGCGCGCGCGTCCGCGCGACCGAGGCTGACGAAGAGTTGCGTCGGCTCGCGGAGGTGCTGACTCTCGATGCGCGCAGCGGTGCCCGCGCGCTGGCCGAGGTGGCCCTCAAGCGTCGCAGAGCGCTGCGCGCCGAGCGTCGCCGCATCGCACAGCTCTTCGCGCTGCGCGCACGGCTCGTCCGCGGCGGCGTGACGCGCATCGCGGGTGTCGACGAGGTGGGTGTCGGGCCGTTGGCCGGCCCGGTCGTGGCCTGCGCCGTGGTGCTTCCCGGCGAGGTGGACCTGCTCGGTCTCGACGACTCGAAGCGCCTCACGGCCCGCACCCGGGAACGCCTGGCGGCTGCGATTCGTGCCCAGGCTCTCGGCTTGTCGATCGGCGAGGTCACGCCCGCCGAGGTGGATCGACTGAACGTCTACCGCGCCGCACTCGAGGCGATGCGTCGCGCCGTCGAGGGGTTGCCGGACGCGCCGGATCACGTGCTCGTCGATGCGCGCACGATCCCGCGTATCGACGCCTCGCAGACGGCGATCGTGGGGGGAGATCGAGTCGACGGCAATATCGCCGCGGCGTCGATCGTCGCGAAGGTGTATCGAGATGCCGTCATGGTGCGGCTTGCGCGACGCCATCCCGGATACGGATTCGAGCAGCACAAGGGTTATCCGACGCCGGCCCATTTGACGGCGCTGGAACGGCTAGGGCCGTCGCCGGAGCACCGGCGCTCGTTTGCGCCGGTGGCGCAGCTCGGGCTGCTCTGATGCGTTTCGCCGCACCGGAGGATTTCCGCGTCGAGGAGGTGCCGTTGTTTGCGCCGTCTGGCGAGGGCGAGCACACCTACGTACACGTCGAGAAGGTGGGGCGCACCACCGAGGAGGTGGCACGGGCCCTGGCGCGTGCGGCAGGCGTGCGCCCCCGTGATGTCGGCTATGCCGGTCGCAAGGATCGCTTCGCGGTGGCCACCCAGTGGCTGTCGGTTCCCGGGCTCGTTCCGGAGCTTGCCACGCAGCTGGCGTTGCCCGGATGCAAGGTGTTGGCTGCCGTGCGCCACACGCACAAGCTGCGCACCGGGCAGCTGGCAGGGAACCGCTTTGATCTCCTGCTGCGCGGCGTAGCGCGAGCCGTGGCGGAGGAGGCCTCGGCGAAGCTCGCCGAGCTGGTCGCGCGTGGGCTGTCGAATCGTTTCGGCGGGCAGCGTTTCGGGCGCGATGGAGACAATGCCGAACAGGGTCGCCGCGTGATGCTCGGCGAGCAGCGCGTGCGTGACCGCCGCCAGGCACGCTTTCTGGCATCCGCCTATCAAGCGCGGGTCTTCAACGCAGTGCTGGCGAATCGGACCGGGGCGCTCGACCGCCTCGAGACCGGCGACGTGGCCGTCGTGCATGCGAGCGGCGGCCTGTTCCACATCGAGGCCGCCGCGCTGGAGCAGCCGCGGGCGGATCGCTTCGAGATCAGCGCAACCGGGCCGATCTTCGGCAACCGCAGCGAAGAGCCGCGCGGCGAGCCCGGGGAACGCGAGCGCGCGTTGTTCGAGGCGCACGGGGTTGCCGAGGCGCTGGCGGCCGCTCGGGGGCTGAGGCTGCGCGGTGGGCGCCGGGCGCTGCGGGTCCAGCCCATGGAAGCCTCGGCGGTGCAGGTTGCCGAAGGCCTGCGCCTGCGCTTCGTGCTGCCGCCCGGCAGCTATGCGACGGTGCTCGTCGACGAGCTGCTGGGCCCTGAGCCCATCCCGTCCGCGTGACACCCGATGGCCCTGCAGGGTATGCTTCCGGGCCGCCGCAAACAGGAGGTTTCCATGCAGATTGCAAACGACATCACCGAGCTCATCGGCCGCACCCCGTTGGTGCGTCTGAATCGTGTTTCCGCCGGTGTGAAGCCCCAGATCGCGGTCAAGCTCGAGAGCCATAATCCGGCCAGCAGCGTGAAGGATCGCATCGGCCTGGCCATGATCGAGGCGGCCGAAAGGGAGGGGCAGCTGGTGCCCGGCGAGAGCGTGATCGTCGAACCCACCAGCGGCAACACCGGCATCGCGCTGGCCTTCGTGGCCGCGGTCAAGGGCTACGACTGCATCCTGACCATGCCGGAGTCCATGAGCCCCGAACGCCGTGCAGTGTTGCGTGTCTTCGGCGCTCGGCTGGTGCTGACGGATCCCTCGAAGGGTATGCCCGGCGCCATCGCCAAGGCTGAGGAGATCGCCAAGGCGACGCCCAACTCCTTCCTGCCCCAGCAGTTCCAGAACCCGGCCAACCCGGACGTGCACCGCAGGACCACCGCGGTGGAGCTATGGGAGGACACCGACGGACAGATCGACGCGCTCGTTGCGGGAGTCGGCACCGGCGGCACGGTCACCGGCGTGGCTCAAGCATTGAAGGAGCTCAAGCCGTCGTTCCAGGCGATTGCCGTCGAACCCGCGGCGAGCCCGGTGCTGTCTGGCGGCAAGCCCTCCCCCCACGTGATCCAGGGCATCGGCGCCGGCTTCGTGCCGGACGTCTTGGAGATGGATCTGCTCGATGCGGTAGTCACCGTCGAGAACGACGAGGCGCTCGACATGGCGCGCCGGCTCGCCCGCGAGGAGGGCATCCTCTGCGGCATCTCTTCGGGGGCGGCGGTGACGGCTGCGCTCAAGTACGCCGAGGGCGAAGGCAAGGATCTCGGCCTCATCGTCGCAATCATCCCGAGCTTCGGCGAGCGCTACATTCAGACGAAGCTCTTCGACCCCTACCGTTACGATGGGAGCGACGACGTCGGCATCTGACAGAGACCCGGCAATCGTGCGCCCGTTTCGCGCTACCTCGCCGCGGATTGCGCCGGATGCGTGGGTGGCGCCGGGTGCGGTAGTGGTGGGAGATGTGGAGATCGGTTCCGACTCCAGTGTCTGGTACGGCAGTATCGTGCGCGGTGACGTGAATCGGATTTGCGTCGGTGCGCGGAGCAACCTGCAGGACCAGTGCGTGGTGCACGTCACCCGGGACCGCTTCGCCTGCCACATCGGTGACGAGGTGACCATCGGTCATCACGCCACCGTCCACGGTTGTGTCGTCGAGGATGGCGTGCTGGTGGGCATTGGCGCGATTGTTCTGGACGGCGCTCGTGTCGGGGCCGGCGCCATGGTGGGCGCGGGTGCGGTGGTGCCTCCGGGCACGCAGCTCGAGCCCGGCGTGCTGGCCGTCGGCGTGCCGGCCCGGGTCGTGCGCGCGCTCACGCCGGAGGAGCGCGAGCGCAACCGGGAGATTACCCTGGGTTACGTCGAACTCGCCCGTGCCCACGCGGAGTCTGCGGTCGGCTGAGGCGGAGTCGGTTGGAGGTGCCATGCCGCGTCGCGAAGAGAAGAAGGCCGAATCGCGTCGGCGCATTCTGGAGTCCGCTCGGGACGTCTTCTTTCGGGATGGCTTCATGCAGGCGAATCTCGACGAGGTCGCCGAGAAGGCGGGCGTCGCCAAGGGCACGCTCTACCGATACTTTGAGAGCAAGGCCGAGCTCTACGTCGCGGTGCTCGCCCACAACGGCGCCATTTTCGAACAGAAGTTCCGCGAGACGCTCGATGACAGCCTCGCTGCGCCGGAGCAGGTGCGGCGCACGGCGCGTTTCTACTTCGATCACTACGTCGGCAACCGCGACTACTTCCAGATCTTCTGGGCGATCGAGAACCAGCCGGTGATCGGCGAGCTGCCGCAGGCCGTCGTGGACGAAGTGTCGCGGCTCTGGGAGCGCTGCCTGACCATCTTGGCCGGGACCATCGAGCGTGGTGTCGAGGAGGGGGCCTTCCTGCCATGCGACTCCTGGGAGGTGGCGAATCTGCTGTGGACTGTCGGCAATGGGCTCATCCAGTCCGAGCGCTCGGCAACGCGCCGTATGCTTCGGCGTGCCGCACTCGACACTGCCTTCGAGGACGCGGTCGAAATCATCCTGCGCGGTCTGAGGCCCTGAAACGCGTCGAGCGCGCCCCGCACGTGCACTCGCTTGACAGCGGCGGGCGCGTGCGGGACCGTCGTCCGACAGGGGGGAGGCCATCATGCAGACGACCTCGCAAACGGAGCTGGGCTCACGCATCCGCTCGATCGTGTCGGATCAGCTGGGCGTTGCGACCGACGAGATTCGCTCTGAGTCCAACATCGCCGACGATCTCGGCGCGGACTCGCTCGACGTGGTCGAGCTGGTGATGCAGCTCGAAGACGAGTTCGACATCGAGGTGCCGGACGAAGCCGCGGAAGCGATTCGCACTGTCGGCGACGTAGAACGCTACGTCGCCGAGCACGTCGCCCAGGCCTAGCGACCCCTAACGCAGATCCGGCCGACTGATTCCCGGCAACAGGCCTTGTCGGACGCCCAAGAGGAGCGTCGCCAGCGCCAGCAGCAATGCGACGGGCAGCCGCGGCCCGGCGACGCGGCGGATCGTTTCGCGCACCTCGGCCAGCGCTGCCTCGTCGTCGACGGGGTTTGCGGGGGGCTCGACCTGCATCAGCTCTGGCGCGACCAGCAGCAGTGAATACGCCAGGAAGAAGAACGCCAGGTAGAGTAGGGTTAGCGTGAAGTGCGGCCGGAAGGTCGCTGACGGTTTCCGCGGGGGCGGGGCCGACATCGGGCGAGCCTAGGCAGTCCTGCAACCGGGGTCAATCGGGGGTTCTGTGTCGCCGCAGTCGAAGGCGCCGTCGAAGCTGCTGATCGTCGACGGGGCCAATGCGCTCTATCGCGCGTTCTTCGGCATTCCCGCATTGCGCAGCGCCAGTGGCGTGCCCACCAACGCGGCTCTGGGCTTCGTGAACATGTTGCTGAAAGCGCTGCGTGAAGAAGCTCCCGACGGCGCAGTGGTGGTCTTCGATCCGCCGGGCAAGACATTTCGCCACGAGATGTACGCCGACTACAAAGCCGGCCGCGATGCGATGCCCGAGGACCTGAGCACGCAGATTCCCCTGGTGCGCGCGCTGATCGAGGCCCAGCGCATCCCGATCGTGGAAGTGCCGGGCTTCGAGGCCGACGATGTGATCGCGACCCTGGTGGCTCGGATGCCGGCGCCCGCCGAAGTGCTGATCGTGTCCACGGACAAGGATCTGATGCAGCTGGTGACGGACCGCGTGACGTTGTTGGATGGCATCCGCGACCGCCGCTACGACCCCGCTGCCGTGAAGGAACGCTTCGGCGCGGAACCGGAGAAGATCCTCGATGTTCGGGCGCTGGTTGGTGATGCCAGCGACAATATCCCCGGCGTGAAGGGCATCGGAGCCAAGGGTGCCGCCAAGTTGATCGACGAATGGGGCGACCTCGACAGCCTGCTCGCCAACGCCGAGCAGGTGAAAGCCAAGCGGGCGCGGGAGGCGCTGGTCGAGCAGCGGGAAGAGGCGCTGCTCTCGCGCCGGCTATCCACCCTCGAATCCGAGGTGACCCTGCCGCTCGAGCTCGGCGACCTGCAGCGTCGGGAACCCGACACGGCGAAGCTCCGCGAGCTCTACACGGAGCTCGGCTTTACGCGCCTGCTCGACGGGCTCGAGGACAGCGACGCTGAGTCGGCCGGGCCGCCGGCCGCGAGCGAATTCGAGTGCGTCGAAACGCCGCAGGCACTCACCGAGCTCGCTCGGCGCCTTGCGAAGCTTCCCTGTATCGCGCTGCACGTCGTCTTCGGCGAGGCAGGGCCGTTGGTCGGCGAGCCGGTGGGAGCGGCCTTTGCACTCGGCGAGGGAGACGCGGGCTTCGTGCCACTCGGGGCGGGAGGGATCGCGGTGTCGGAGTTCGTCGAGGTGCTCGCGCCGCTCATTTCTGACTCCGGTTCCGTGGCGTGGATGTCGGCGGACGCCAAGCGCGTCCAGATGCTCTTTGCCGAGAACGGGGTCACGTTGGCCGTGCCCCACTTCGATGCGGAGATCGCGGGGCTCTTGCTCGATCCCCGCGGCCCCCTCTCTCTCTCGGCCATCGCCACCGCGTACGGCGGGCCGAAGCTCCGCAGCTGGGAGGAAGTGGCGGGTCGCGGCGCCAAGGCGGTGCCCGCCATGAACCTCCCGCGGGACGAGGTGGCGCGCTTCGCGGTCGAGTCCGCCGCCGCTGTCGCGGCGTTGCGCGTGCCGCTCCAACAGCGACTCGACGCCGAGGGTCTCACGCAGCTCTTTGAAGAGGTGGAGCTACCGCTGACCGGCGTGCTGGCGCGCATGGAGCGCAACGGCGTGCGCGTCGACGAGACGAAGCTCGCGGAGCTCTCGACTGAATACGAGGCGCAGTTGGCCACGATCGAACGCGATGTCTATCGCCTCGCGGGTGAAGAGTTCCTGATCTCCTCGCCGAAGCAGTTGCAACGCATCCTCTTCGAGAAGCTCGAGTTGCCGGTCTCGAAGAAGACCAAGACCGGTTATTCGACGGACGAAGAAGTGCTCGAGCAGCTCTCGGCCCAGCACGAGCTGCCGGCGCGGGTGTTGGCGTATCGGCGCCTCACGAAGCTCAAGAGCACTTATATCGACGCGCTGCCGCCGCTGGTAAACGAGCGTACGGGGCGCATTCACCCGACCTTCAATCAGCTCGGCGCTGCCACGGGGCGGCTCTCCGCGACGCATCCGAACGTGCAGAACATTCCGATCCGCACACCCGAGGGTGTGCGGATCCGGGAGGCATTCGTGCCGGCCGAGGGCTGTCTCCTGCTCTCGGCGGACTATTCCCAGGTGGAGCTGCGCATTCTGGCCCATTACTCCCAGGACGAGAGCCTGATCGACGCTTTCGTCAATGGCGAGGACATCCACCGGCGCACCGCCGCCGAGGTGGCGGGGATCGCGCCGGCAGATGTGAGCGACGACCAGCGTGCCCGGGCCAAGGCCGTGAACTTTGGAATCATCTACGGCTCGTCTGCCTTCGGCTTGGCGCGGCAGCTGGGGGTCGCCGCGGGCGAGGCCCAGGAGATCATCGACGCCTACTTCGCGCGCTACCGGGGTGTGAGACGCTTCCTGGACGAGACCATCGCCGGGGCCCGGGAGACCGGCCGCGTGACCACCTTGCTCGGCCGTCGCCGCCGCCTGCCGGATCTGGGCTCGCGCAACCGGGCGCTGCGCCAGGCCGCCGAGCGCATGGCGGTGAACACCGTGATCCAGGGCACCGCGGCGGACCTCATCAAGCGGGCCATGGTCGAGGTGGATGCCGCGCTGGCCGCCGGGGGGTCGATGGCCAGCATGATTCTCCAGGTGCACGACGAGCTGGTCTTCGAGGTGGCGCCGGAGCGCTGCGCGGCGTTTTCGGCCCTCGTCCGCGAGAAGATGGAAGGGGTGCTGGCGCTCCGCGTCCCCCTGCTGGTACTGGCGGGAGGCCCATTGAGGCCGGCCGGCGCTCGCGGCCGGGGCGAATAGATCCGATCGGGGCGACGTCGAACCCCCCGAGACCTGCTGGAACGAGGAGGCCTCGACAGATGGGCAACGCGGCCATGGCGGCAGCGGATGCCTCGGGCCCGACAGACGCAGAAGTCGTCCAGAGGGCTCGGGAAGGCGATCACGACGCGTTTCGCGTGCTCGTGGAGCGGTACCAGGGGCGGGCGTACGGGCTGGCCCTGCGGGTGTTGCGCGACGAGGACGACGCGCGGGATGCGGTGCAGGACGCCTTCTTGAAGGCCTACGGCGCGCTCGACCGCTTTCAGGGCCGCGCGAGCTTCTACACCTGGCTGTACCGGATCGTCATGAATCAATGCCTGGATCGAAAGCGGCGAGACAAGTCCGACCGCGAGGTCGAATGGAACGATGAGGCCGCATCGACCCAGTTGCCGGCGGTGGGGGCTCTGGCCGGGGGCGGCGCGCCGGTGGCGCAGGACGAAGTCGTCGAGCGTGGCGAGCTGCGTGCGGCCATCGCCGAGGCGATTGCCGAGCTGCCGGAAGACGCACGGCGCACCATCGAGCTTCGCGAGATCGACGGCCTCACGTATCGGGAGATCTCGGAGGCGCTGGGCATTCCCAAGGGCACGGTGATGAGTCGTCTTCACTACGCGCGTCGCAAGCTCCAGGAGGCGCTGGCCTCCACGGGAGCGGAGGCGCTGCTGGATGGAGGCGCAGAGGGAACGACATGAGTGACGCGAACGAAATCTGGGAGCGGCTGCACGCCTACCACGACGGTGAGCTTCGCGGCCTTTCGCGCTGGTTGTTCGAGCGCAAGCTGCGACGCGATCCTGTGTTGCGCCGCGAACTCGAGGCCCTGGGCCGCGTGGGGGTGCTGCTGCGCGCGACGGAAGGGGAGGCGAGTGCGCCGGACCTGTGGGCTGGTATCGCCCTGAGGCTTTCGGCCGTCGATGCGCGACGCGGGGATGTGGCGGCGGCAGAGGCAGTGGGTTGGGGCGGCTGGCTGCGTCCGGTGGGCGCCGTCGCCGTGGCGGTTGTGCTGATGCTTGCGGTCTGGTTCGGCAGCTTCGACGTGGCGCCATCGTCCGGTGGTACGGTTCGCTGGGTGGACGCCGGTGGACGGCCGGTGATGGTGCTCGACGAGGCGGATGAGTCGGGCGTGACGATCATCTGGATGCTGGAGAACGCGGTGGAAGGTGCCGCGCGAGGAGTTGGCAGTGAAATGGCATGACGCGATAGCGGTGCTCGGCCTGCTGGCGGCCGTCGGGCTCACACCGGCCCGGGGCGGGGCGGCGGAGCCGGTCGAGGTGCGGGTGTTGGTGTGCCACGCGGCGGCAGCGCCCGGCAACGTGGACGGCGCCTGTCGGAAGCTGCACGGGAAGATCGGGGCCCAGTTTCGCTACGAGAGCCTGAAGAAGCTCCAGAGCCAGAGCCTGAAGCTCGGTCTGAACCAGGTCGGCAGCGTGAAGCTGCCGAACGGCAAGAGCCTGACGGTGCGGCCGTTGCAGGTCGACGACAGCGGCGTGTTGCTGGCGGTCGATGTCGAGGGTGCCGTCCGCACCGACGTGAAGGTCGCCAACGGCAACCTCGTGGTGATCGGTGCAGACGCCTATCGGGCCGGCAAGCTGGTCATCAGCCTCGAACCCCGCTGGTGAATGTCGAGCGGGGCCAGGGATCCAGTGGGGACGGTGTTGCCTTCTTGCCTTTTCAGGGCCTGTCGTCTCGCTAGGTGGATTGCGTGGAAAAGGCAAGAAGGCAACACCGTCCCCGTTTGCGTCGGGATCGATTCTGGGGCCTTCTGCTGTGCGGCCGCCAGGCCTGTCGACTCCCCTCGGGGACGGTCGTCTCGGATGATCTGACACCCGCGCCCGTTCGGTGCCACTTCCCTGTACGTATCAATATTCCCTTCCCAGGGAGGCCCGACGGAGTGAAAACGCCGCCGGGCCTTTCCTTTTCTTGCCCCTGGCTCGAGATCCGTGGCCGGGGCGTGTGAGGAGTCGCCATGTCCCTGTCCGCCGGCCTGCCGGATGTCGATCACCTGCGTTGCCAGGAGATCGACGATGACATCGTCCTCATGACCCTCGCCCGGCCGGAGCGGCTGAACGCGCTCTCCCAGGCCCTGATCGCCGATCTGCACGCTGCCTTCGAGGCGTTGGGGAGCCAGCGCACGTTGCGGGCGATCCTGCTCACCGGTGAGGGCCGGGGCTTCTGCGCCGGGGCCGACGTGAAGGGCAACCCCGGGGAGAACGGGGCGCCCGGCTCCGAGGGCATGGGTAAGGTGGCCAATACCTTCGTCGCCCAGGAGCACCTGGCCGCCCTCCACGAGCGCATCCATCGCTGCCCGAAGCCGGTGATTGCCGCGGTGAACGGCGCCTGCATGGGTGGCGGTTTCTCGATGGCGCTCGCCTGCGACATCCGTTTCGCGGCCACTTCTGCGACCTTCGGCGCGCGCTTCATCAAGATGGGGGTGTCGGCCTGTGACATGGGCACGAGCTACTTCCTGCCGCGTCTGGTCGGTGCTTCGCGATCGGCGGAGCTCTTGCTGACGGGTCGCATCTTCGACGCGGCCGAGGCGAGGGAGATGTCGCTGGTGCTCGATGTGGTGCCGGACGGGCAGGTTGTGGCGCGCAGCCTCGAAACCGCACGTCAGATCCGCGAAAACCCGCCACTGGCCACGTGGATGACCAAGGAAACCATGTGGCAGACCCTCGACGCGCCGAGCCTGCGCCACGCCCTCGATATGGAGAATCGCACCCAGGTGATGTGCACGGCCACCGGCGAGCTCGAAGAGGCCTTTGCCGCTTTCAGCGGGAAACGCCCACCCCGCTGGCAGGGCCTCTAGCGACTTCCCGGACGGGAAATCGCTAGGCGGGGGCGAGCAGGTTCAGGCTGAAACGTTCGTGGACGTCGCTCCAGCCTCGGTCGAGTTCGAGATCTGCTGCTGCGGCGAGCCTCTCGATTTCTTCGGCCGAGTACTTGAAGGCGTTCTCGGTATGGATGCCTTCGTCGGCAGCGAACTCGACTTCCATGTCGAGGGCATCGATGCGCACGCGCTGCGCGCGCCGACTCACGATTTCGATGTGCACGCGGCCTTCGGCTTCGCAGTAGACCGCGGAGTGGCGGAAGGCGCCGATGTCGAAGTTCGCGTCGAGTTCGCGGTTCAGGCGCTGTAGGAGGTTGAGGCTGAAGCGCGAGGTCACACCGGCCGCGTCGTCGTAGGCGGCTTCGAGCTCGCGAGGCGACTTGCGCAGGTCGATGCCCAGCAGCACTCGATCCTCTCGGGACATGTTGCCGCGAACGCTGTGCAGGAAGGCGGCCGCTTCGTCTCGGGTCAGATTCCCGATGCTCGAGCCGAGCCAGGCAATCAGCTTCGGATACTCCGTGTCCGCCCGCACGTGAGGCAGGCTCGCGCGGTATTCGGTCGCGATCGCGCGAACCTCGAGGGCCGGGTAGTCGTCGAGCAGTGCCAGCGAGCTCGACTCGAGAATCTCGGGAGAGATGTCCACTGGCACGTAGCGCAGCCGGCCGTGCGCGTGCAGGCAGGCTTCGATCAGCAGGCGCGTCTTCGCGGCGTTGCCGCTGCCGAGCTCTGCCAGGGTGAGCGGGCCGTCGAAGCAGGCTGCGATCTCCGTGGCACGTTTCTCCAGGATCGAACGCTCGGCGCGGGTCAGGTAGTACTCCGGTACCTCGCAGATCTGCTCGAAGAGCTGCGAGCCCTCCTCATCGTAGAGGAAGCGACACGGGATCGACTTCGGGCGGCCCTGGAGCCCTGCCTCCACGGCCTCGGCGAAGGAAGCCAGGTGATCTTTGGAATCTCTCGCGATCAGTGAAAAACGCGAGATCGCGTTCTGCGACGACATGCTTCCTTTCGAGGCCGGGGGAGCCGAAGCGGCAAACAGCATGCCCAGTGGGGCTCGAATGCGCAAGCGTGAGATGACCGCGCCGATCCGGCGTGGCGTTCTTTCGGCGCCCACGCGCTTCTGCGAAGCTCGGAGCATGGGGATGAGGCTTCCGCGCCGCGATCTCGGGTTGGCACTCGGGCTCGCCGGTCTGGCCGCGCTGCGCGTATGGACCTTTGCATTCGCATTCCCGTTCTTCACGAACGTGGACGAATACCGTCACGTGGATGCCGTGTTGAAATACGCGCGGGGAGCTCCGCCGGCGCTGGCGGCAGCCCCCTACGAGCTGGAAACCGCCCGGCTGCTGGGCGTTGCCGGCTCTCCGGAATACCACCGCGATCCGGTTGCGCCGATGCGAGCCGAGGTGCCGCCGCCGGTCTGGCGGGGCCGTCCCGAAGAAGCGCGCGCGCGCATCGCGGAGATGGAGGATCTTCTGCGCCCGCTGCACAGCCTGGAGGCCGGGCAGCCACCGGTCTATTATGCGACGGCCGGCGCCTGGCTCGCGCTCGGGCGCGCGCTCGGTCTGCGGGATGCGGCGCTGCTCTACTGGGTCCGACTCCTCGGCGGCGTGGCGGCGTTTGTGCTGGTGTTGACGTGTTGGGCGGTGCTGCGCGCGCTGTATCCGGATCGCCCGCTGATGCGCTGGGGTGTTCCGTTGCTGCTGGCGGCCATGCCTCAGGACGCGCTCTACTATGTCACCGGCGACGCGTTTTCGCCGCTGTTGGGCGGTCTGGGCTTCCTCGGTGTCGCCAGCCTGCTGGTGCGACGAGATGCGCAGCTCGTTCGCTACGTCGCCGTTGGCCTGGTGCTGGCCGCGGGCCTGCTGTGCAAGTACCCGAACGCGGCGCTCTACGTGCCCGCACTGGTGGCGACCGGCTTCGCCCTGGCCGCCGGTGGCTCCCCGGCTTCGCGGCGTGGCTGGCTCGGACTCTGGACGGCGGCGCTGCTGCCCCCGTTGCTGTGGTTCGCGCGCAATCTCGCCGCCGGTGCCGGCCTCACTGGGACGGCATTCAAGGCGGAGAAGCTGGGCTGGACGCTGAAGCCGCTCGGCGAGTGGCTAGGGCACCCGCTCTTCGGGCTGGATGGGCTCGGTGTATTTCTGCGCGATCTGGTGACGAGCTTCTGGCGGGGCGAACTCGTCTGGCACCAGCGCACGCTCGCATCGGGACTCGCCGACGGGGTCTATCTCGTATTCAGCGTGGCCGCGCTGGCCCTGGCCGCCGTCGCGCTGGGGCGACGCCGCGCGGCCTCGCCGGCGGCTGCCGTCGAGGTCGCGGCGGCGCTGGCGCTACTCGCCGGAGTGAGTGTGCTGGCACTGCTGTCGCTGGCATTCGTCTTCGAAGGCACCGTACACCCGTCGCTGGAGTACCCATACTTCGCCAACGGTCGCCTGATTGGCGGCGTGCTCGTTCCCTTCTGCCTGTTGGCAGTTCGCGGGGTGGAGTGCGGCAGCGAGTTCTTTCCAGAGTCGTTGCGCCAGCCATTGGCGTGGAGCGTGTTGGGTGGCGTGGTGGTGGTGGCGTTCGTTTCCGAAGTCGCGCTCGGCGCGCCGGTATTCACCAGCGCCTACAACGCCTATCATTTGCAGTAGGCGGAGAGCGCCTGCTGCGCGTCGCCCCTGCGCGAGAAAGCCCTCGCCGTCTTTGCGCGGCTCGTCCGAGCGAGCTCTTCAGCCGGGCCACACCACGCTCTGCAGCTCGCTGTAGGCGTGGAGACCAAACTCTCCGCAGTCGCGTCCCACGCCGCTCTGCTTGGTTCCACCGAAGGGTGTGTTGTGGTTGCGCTGGGTGGTGTTGATGCCGACATTGCCGGCCTGCAACCTGCGGCTGAGCTGCATGGCGTGGGTCGTGTCCCGGGTGAATACATAATCGTAGAGCCCGAAGGACGTGCCGTTCGCGATTGCGAGGGCCTCCTCCTCGTCGTCGAACGGAATCGCCACGATTACCGGGCCGAAGATCTCCTGCTGGGCCACGTCCGCATCCGGACCGCAGGCGATCAGCGTCGGTGAAGCGTAGAACCCGCGTTCCAGATGCGCGGGGCGTTCGCCACCGATCAGCACCTCGGCGCCCTGTCGCCGCGCTCCATCGACGTGGGCCTCGATGCGGGCGCGCTGCGCGTCCGAGATCACCGGGCCGACGATCGTCTTGGCGTCGCACGGGTCACCCACCTGCAACGCTCCGCCCAGACGCGCCAGACCTTCGACCACGGGCTCGAAGATCTTGCGCTGCACGATGGCGCGGGTTGGTGCGGTGCAGACCTGACCGGAGTGGAAGCTCCAGACGGAGCTGATCATGCGCACGGCGTTCTCGACGTCAGCGTCCTCGAGCACGATGGCAGCACCCTTTCCGCCGAGCTCGAGCAGCATGCGCTTGAGGCTCCGACCCCCCACCTCGGCGATGCGCCGGCCCACGGCGCTGCTGCCGGTGAAGCTCACCATGTCGACGTCCGGCGATTCGACCAGTGCCTCGCCGGTCTCCGGCGTCGAGCCCGTGATGAGATTCACGACGCCCGGCGGCAAGCCCGCCTCTTCGCAGGCGCGTACCAGTTCGACGACGGCGAGCGGATCTTGCGGCGCCGGACGCAGCACCACGGTATTGCCCATCGCCAGCGCGGGGCCGAGCTTGCCCGCGGCACTCACGATCGGGAAGTTGTACGGCGTGATGCAGGCGACGACGCCCACCGGCTGGCGTCGCGCCAGCGCACCGACCAGACTGCCCGGCGCGAGCGGCGTGGCCGACATCTCCTGGGGCGGTAGCGGAATCTCGGGCGACTTGAGGGCGTAGCCCGCGTACGCCCGGAAGCGGTCGATCGCCACCGGGATCTGCAGCTGCCGGCCGACGACCTCGGTGCAGCCGGTCTCGGCGATCATGAGCGGAAGCAGCGCGTCGAAGCGCTTCTCGAGCGCTTCGCCCACGCGGCGCAGCAGCCGGGCGCGTTCCTCGCGCGAGGTGCTCGACCAGAGCGGCAGGGCCTCGCGCGCAGCTCGCGCCGCTTCCTGTGCCTGCGCCACCGAGGCCTCCGGCGCCGGCCCGACGCCGCTCTCGCGGGCGGGGTTCACGACGTCGTATGTGCCGAGGGCGCCGGCCTCCCAGCGGTTCCCGATGCGCAACGCGGCAGTTTCGGTCATGGTCCTTCCTCTGACAAGTAATGAGACGCCATGGTATCAGCTCTGCTGGGCGAGGTGAGTCCGCACGGGTTCGAGGTTGGCTGCTGGCAGACGTGCTGTGTGGCACCGGCCTGCGCCTCGTCGGCGGGATCGTCCGCGCAGTGTTGGAGCTCGGTGCGGCTCGAAGCGGCGGCGCTAGACTCGCGATGCGGCGCAGCTGCACGATGTGGAGCAGGAACAGACGATGGATCGAAGGCCCGTACTCATCGGCGTGGGGCAGCTCGTGCAGCACGAGGTGGATCTGGCCGCTGCGCCGACGCCGCTGGACTGCCTCGAACAGGTGACACGCCGCGCCGCCGCCGACGCGGGAATCGGCGCCACCGCACTCGGCGAGCTCGACACCGTCGGCATCGTCGATGTGGTCGGCTGGTGGCCGGCCAACAGCCCGCGCCTGCTGGCCGAACGCCTGGGTGCGCATCCGCAACGCGAGTGGCAGTCCGGGATCGGCGGCGACATCCCTCTGGTGCTGGCGAATCGTGTGGCGCGCGACATCTCTGCCGGAAAGCTGCGCTTCGCGCTGCTGGCCGGCACCAACAATGGTCGCACCGCGCGCCGAGCCCGGGATGCGCGGCACAAGCTCGAGTGGCCGCGCGGCGGCTCTGGCGAGCCCGAGCGGATCGGGCAGAATCGTATGGGCAACACGCCGGCCGAAGCCGAGTACGGCCTCGGACAGCCCATCGACGTCTATCCGCTCTTCGAGAACGCGCTGCGCGCGCGCCGCGGTCGCGGTCTCGAAGAGCACCGGCTCGCCGTCGGCCGCATGATGAGTCGTTTTACCCGCGTGGCGGCAGAAAATCCGTACGCGTGGTTTCCCGTGGAGCGCAGCGCCGAGGAGATCGCGACGGTGACGCCGCGCAACCGGATGATCTCCTATCCCTATACGAAGTACATGAACGCCGTGATGGAGACCGACCAGGCGGCTGCAGTGCTGCTGTGTTCGGCCGATGCGGCTCGCCAGCTCGGCGTGCCGGAAGAGCGCTGGGTCTACTGGTGGGGGGGTGCCGCTGGCGTCGAGGCTGCCTGGTACGCGAGTGAGAGAGAGGATTTCGCCCGCTGCGATGCCATGGCCGCCGCTGCCCGCGGCGCGCTCGCGGAGGCGGGTGTGGCGCGCGACGACGTGGCGTTCTTCGATTTCTACAGCTGTTTCCCCGTGGCGGTCGAGATGGCCTGTGAGATGTTGGGGCTCGACGAGGAAGACCCACGTGGCTTCACCGTGACGGGCGGACTCCCCTACGCCGGTGGGCCCGGCAACAACTACACACTGCATTCGTTGGCAGCGATGACCGAACGCGTGCGCGCGAGCCCGGGCACGCTCGGTCTGGTCACCGGCAATGGCTGGTACCTGACGAAGCACTCGGCCACGCTCGTCGGCGGTGCGCCGTGCGAGGCTGTGCCGAGCCCGCCGCCGGCGCCGACCGCGGCGCCGCAGATCGCCGAGGAGACGCGCTCGACGCGACCCGCCGAAGGCCGCGGTGAGATCGAGACCTATACGGTCGTCTACGACCGCGATGCCGGCCCGATGCGCGGTGTCGTGGTCGGACGCACTGCCGAAGGGAGGCGCTTCGTGGCCAACACTCCTGCGGACCGGCAGTTTCTGGAGGCATTCGTGGCCGTCGAGAACGTGGGGCGTGGCGGCAGGTTGCGCCACGAGGCTGGCGTGAACGTCTTCGAGCCCGCCTGATCGGCGCTGGCTGCAAAGCGTCGATTCCGTAGGCTCTCCGGGTGTCCGGCTCTGAAGAGGATTGGGGTTCGCTTTGCGAGCGGCTGCTGGCGGGCGAGCGCGCGGCGTTCGCGACCTTCAATCGACTCGTGTCGAGCTACTTGACGCAGCTGCGCGCCTACGACTTCCGTGAGGAATGGGACGACCTGCGGCAGGAAGTTCTGCTCGTCACCCTGGCCAACGCACGTGCGGGACGGCTGCGCGATCCCCAGGCCTTCAGCGGCTACGTCCGCATCGTGACCCGAAACAAGTTTGTCGATCGCTTGAAGCGCGAGTTGCGGCTGCGCGAGCGCGAGGCCCTGCCCTGGGACGACGAGACGGCCCGGGCCTCCGCACCGGGCAGTGATCCGGCCGACGCCGCTTCGCGCCGCGAGCTGTGGGCGGCCGTCGATGCGTTGCCGGACGAACAGCAGCGTCTGCTCACTGGCGTCTATCTCGAGGGCAAGACCTATCAGGAGATGAGCGATGCCACCGGGGTGCCGTTGGGCACGCTGAAGCGCAGGCTGCGGGAGGGCATCGCGGCGCTTCGCGGCCGTCTCGTGCGGCCGGGGCCGGCGGGATGATCCGCTTCTCGTGCCGGGGAGACCTATGAAGTGATGGGCTGCAGACAGGCATTCGAAATTGATCTCGCCGGCTTTCTCGACGAGCCGCGCGCCGAGCCTTTCGACGTGTTTCGTGCGCACTATCCCCGTTGCGCGGTGTGTGCTGCGGAGGTGAGGGTCTGGACGGAGCTCCACGAGCAGCTTGTGGCTGCGCGTCATCCGACCCCAGAAGTACTGGTCGGCTACGCGGAGCTGCCGGCCGCCGAGCGCGTCGCCGTCGATCGGCACACCGCGCAGTGTCCGGCGTGCCGTGAAGAATTGCGACTGCTCGCCGCCTTCGATCCCGCGGTGTTGGTGCAGCCCGCGGTCGCCGGGCCCGTATCCGGGGAACGCGATGGATGGACGCGAGCGCTGGCCCGGATCTTCTGGCAGCCGGCGTTCGCGTACGGTGTGGCCGTTCTGGTCCTGCTGCCGATCCTGTGGCGCACCCAGGGGCCGGGCCGGTTCGCCGAAGTGCCGGCCGTGCCGCGAGGCGAGGAGGTGGCCGAGCTGCGCGCTGACAGCCCCCGTGCCAGGCCTGCGCAGCGAACGCCGCCGGTTCGCGCGAGCGTTGCGAAGCGGGCGACGCAGCCGGCTGCCAAAGGAGATGTGGCCGAGGAGGGCGTGGTCACGTCGAGCCCGCCGCTGCCGCTGGCGGCGCTCGAGGACACGGGTCGGGCCGTGGTGGTGCCGTCTGCCACGATCGAGCAGCCGGAACCGGTGGCCGCGTTCGAGCGTGAAGTCGCGCCGCGGCGCTCGGCGGCGGAGCGGGTCGAGGCTGCGGCGCCGGCGGAGCGGGAGATGGCAGCCGCCCAACAGCGCAAGAGTGCGCTGTCGCTGCGTGCGGCGACCGACGCGGATGCATTGCGTGCGAGCGCATCGGCTCCGCGTTTCGTCGACGAACTCGCTGCGGAGGAGGCGGCCTTCGCTGCGGTCGAGGCGGTGACCGCGGTGTCGACGTCGCTTGTCCCGATTGCGCTGGCATCGGCTCCGGAGCAGGTGCCGCTGCGCGTACCCGTGGCCGCCGGTGCGTGGCGTTCCGTCGAGATCGAGGTGTCCGACGCGCAGGGCACGCGTGCGCTGCGGCAGCGCGCCGAGGTGATGTCCGAGCGTGGTGAGGTGGTGATCGAATTGCCGCGTGCCTGGTTGTCGCCCGGCCAGTATCGCATCGAGCTGTACGACGGGGATGCGCCGATGCGCGTCTTTGCCCTGCCGGTCGTTGCGCGCTGATGCCCGGGAACGTCAGTCGACCACGAGCTCGAGGATCGAGAGCTCCCCGGGTACGCCCACGCGCAACGGAAAGCCGTAGAATCCGGTGCCCCGGTGCACGTAGAGACGGCTGGCCTCAGCAGGCCGACCTGGCCGCCGTGGGTGTGGCCGGAGAAGGTGAGGTCGATCTCATCCGGTGGCACGTGATGGAAGGCCGAGGGATCGTGGAGCATCAGCAGCCGCAGGTGGCCGTCCAGGCGTGGATGAGCGGCGAAGAGCGCCGCCAGGTGCTCCGCCTGATCGCGCCAGTGGTAGTCGGCGCCCAAGATCTGTACCGGGCCGACGGGTGTCTCGATGCGGGCCTCGGCGTCGATCAGGAGCGTTACGCCAACGGCCTGCAGAGCGCTCTGCACTTCGTCGGAAGCCTCGTGATCGTGGTTGCCGAAGATCGCGAAGCAGCGCCCGCGCAGCGGCTCGAGCGATGACAGTGCGTGGGCCAGTGCGCCACGGCTGGCGTTGCCCTCCATCGTCAGGAAGTCGCCCGTCAACAACACCAGGTCCGGCTCCAAGGCGACCAGGCGCTCGACGGTGCGGCGCAGGCGGCGCTCGGAGTGCCACGACCCGAGGTGCGGATCGCTGATCTGCACGATGCGCAGCAGTCGCCGCGCCGGGGGCGCCGGCGGGCGCCGGCGCCAGCGCTCGACGGGGACGCGCGTCAGGGCCTCCGGGCCTTCGTCGGTGAGGGGCACCCGCACCCACTCGGGCACGCGACGCATGGAGGTGGCCACCGAGAAGGCTCCGAGCGCGTAGGGTGCCAGGTCGAGCCAGCGCGAGATCGCGCCCAGGGACTCGAGCCCGACGGCGTCGAGTGCCGCGCGTGTCGGCCACAGCAACAGCTGCCAGGGGCCAGCCATCAGGCTCGACGCCACGAAGGCCTGACCGGGGATGGAGACGAGCGCGCGAAATGCGCGATTGCGCAGCCGGGCGCGTACCAGGTGCAGCAGGTGGAGCGCGGTGGCCGCCATGCCCCAGACGAACGCAGCCGCGGCCGCGGCCGCCCAGGGTTCAGGCAGCCACTCTGTTACGCGAGTGCTCGTGACCCAGGCGCCTGGCAGCGAGAAGCCGAGCATCACAGCGCCGAAGATCGCGTAGCTGCGGCCGCGCCGGCTGTAGGCGCGAAGCGGGACCATTGCAAACGTCGCCAGTGCGAGCAGGCGAAAGGCGTGGAGCAACTCCTCTGTCACGAGGGAAGAATAGGGCAGAGGTGGCACGGATTCGCTCGCCGGCCGGCGGCCGTGTCGTGTCGGGTCGGTGAGCCCGATCCCGCTTGGCGGACTCCACTTTCGTCAGGTTGGCTGCTTCCGAGGGAGCCGAGCGTCGCGCGGGAATTGCGTACCATGGCGGGGCACCCAGGAGACCTGCCATGCCCGAGTTCTGTCGCGCCGAACGCGACGGGCGCCTGCTCGTCGTCACCATCGATCGCCCCGAGGTCATGAATGCGGTTCACCCGCTCGCGAACATGGAGCTCGCCGAGATCTTTGATGAATTCTGCGGCGATCCCGATCTGTGGGTTGCGATCATCACGGGCGCCGGGGAGCGCGCCTTCTGTGCCGGCAACGATCTGAAGTTTCAGGCCAGCGGAGGGCGCGGAGAGATGCCGAGCACTGGTTTCGGCGGTCTGACCTCGCGCTTCGACAACGTGAAGCCGGTGATCGCCGCGGTGAACGGGCTCGCCATGGGCGGTGGCTTCGAGATCGCGTTGGCGTGTGACCTCATCGTCGCAGCAGAAACGGCGGTCTTTGCTCTCCCGGAGCCGCGTGTCGGCTTGGCGGCGCTCGCCGGTGGCATGCATCGATTGCCGCGTCAGATCGGTCTGAAGCAGGCAATGGGCCTGCTGCTCACCGGCCGGCGCATCTCCGCGGAAGAGGGGGCGCGGCTCGGCTTCGTGAACGAGGTCGTGCCGGCGACAGCGTTGCTCGACGCCGCGCGGCGCTGGGCCGAGCAGATCCTCGAGTGCGCGCCGCTGTCGGTGCGCGCCTCGAAACAGGCGGTCATGGACGGGCTCGGCCTGCCTCTCGAAGCGGCGATGTCGGCTCGCTACCCGGGAATCGGCGCCATGTTCAAGAGCGAAGACTTCCAGGAAGGTCCCCGAGCCTTCGTCGAGAAACGTCCGCCCCAGTGGAAGGGGTGTTAGCGCTGGCGCGCCCCTGGCACACGCTCGCGCGGGAGCAGACTGGCGACGGCCGTCTCGAGCTTCGGCGGCGCGGCGAAGGTGACTTCCTGATCACACTCGATGGACGCGTGCTCATGACGAGCCGAGCGCAGCGCAGTGAGACCGCGCTCGCAGAGATCGCGCTGGCCCGGCTGTCTCCGCGCAGCGCGCCGCGGATCCTGCTCGGGGGCCTCGGCATGGGGTTCACCTTGCGCGCCGCCCTCGACGCGTTGCCGCCGGCGGCCCGGGTCTGCATCGCCGAGCTGCACCAATGCGTGGTCGATTGGTGTCGGGCGCCGCTGGCCGCGCTCACCGGCAGCGCCGTGTCCGACCCACGCGTGCGAGTCGAAATCCGGGACGTGACGCGCCTGATCGTCGACGGCGCTGGCTACGACGCGATCCTGCTCGATCTCTTCGTCGGCCCGCGGGGCCCGGCCGGTGCCGATCCGCTCTGGGGCGACGCCGCGTTGGTGCGCACTCGTCTGGCACTGGCGGAGGGCGGTGTGTTCGGCGTGTGGAGTGAGGCGCCCGACGCCGCCTTCGAGAAGCGATTGCGGCGTGCCGGGTTTTCTGTCGAGCAGGCGCGTCCGGGGCGCGGCGGCCTGCGCCACGTCGTATACACCGCGATCAGGGAACCAGGCACTCGAGACGGTCGACCGCGTGGACAGGGGCTGCGTCGCCGCTCATCAGCTCGGTGATCGCGGCGTACACCAGCTGGTGCTGCTGCACCTTCGACTTGCCGTCGAAGGCCGCAGACGTCACGCGAATCTCGAAGTGACCCGGATTCCCGCAGTGCACTTCGATCTCCGGGCTCGGGAGCGCATTTGCGATCGCTTCGCGGATCTGCCGCACGATCTGCTCCGGGCCAGGACCCGCATTCAGGATCTGGAGCGCCACTGTTCGTCCTCCAGCACCACCGGATTGCCCTCGGGGGACCGCGAGTCGGAGAATAGCCGAGCCCGGCTCGCGTTGCTTCGGACGCCGCAGCGATTCCGTGCGCTTTTCCTACCTCTTCCTGCACCGCTGCGTTTATGCTCCGAGGCGGGGCGTCGCCGGTCCAGGTTGCGATGTCCGCGTTCTCGACGTGTGTGGGGCGCGTTCGAGGGCAGAAGAGGAAGGAGGATCGGTTGGCAAGCGGAGTCGTCAAGTGGTTCAGCGATCAGAAGGGCTATGGCTTCATCACCCCCGACGACGGAGCGGGTGATCTCTTCGTGCACCATTCGAATATCATCGGCGAAGGCTTTCGCACGCTGAAGGATGGGCAGCGGGTCGAATACGACCCGCAGCCGGGGCGCAAGGGGCTCGAGGCGAAAGACGTGCGGCCTACCTGAGCTGAGGCGACAGCTCATCGAGAGCTCTATGGGTCTCGCCGCCGTGAGTTCGAGCTCGGCAGTCGCGGCGGCGACGTCCGCGTCGACACTCCACGCCGCGACGTCTCGAAACGAAGCCGGGCGTGCTCGGCCGAGATGTGGGTGCGGCACGAGCTGGCGCGGGCCCGGCCGAGCCGCAGCGCGCAGCGAATCGCGCGTGAAGACGCTGCCGGCGCGGTCCATGTGGTGAGCTCTGGAGGCGGCAGCCGCTCGATGCCCCACACCAACAAAAACGGGCCGCCTTCCGGAGAGGGCGGCCCGTTTCCCTTGGGAAGGGGATTTTGCTGTTGTGCAATGGATGTGGCCGGCAAACGGATGTTGGTGGCAAAAAAAATCACGCTCGTGCGAAAAAAACTTCAACCACCTGTTTTTGCAGTAGATTTCAACCTGGCGCGGGTGGTTGCGGCATGCCTTCCCAGCTCAGGGCATGACCTGGCCGCATGCCAGGCACGCCCGGGCGGCGCTGCCGTCCGGCGAACCGGGGGCGATGTCCTGGCCGGCGTGGAGAACGGCAGCTCTTCCGACGGAGATCGCGCTGGCCGGGAGCGGGGAGGCTCGTGCGAGGTCGCTACCAGCGTCCGGGTTGGCCGCGGCACGAGCCGAACTCGGCGATGGCGCGGGTGCGACTGCAGTCCTCGAAGGGGACGGTCAGCGTCGACGACCACTGTTCGTAGGGCGGGAGTGGGGCGGGGCAGCAGCAGCTGGCATGGGCCAGCTGGTGCCAGCGGTAGATCTCGCGTCCCGCGGTCTGGCGCAGCCAGAGGTCGTATTCCTCGTGGCGGCCGGTGTCGTAGAGCTCGGCCCTCTGGTGCTGCCACTCCGTGCGGGTCGTTTCGGGAACCTCCACCAGGATGGCGTCGAGCTTGCCGCGCACGCAGTTTGCGCTGGGAGAGCTCGGCGTCGCCTGACAGCGGCAGTTGGCGTTGCTGGCGTATGCCGGCGGCAACCAGTCGGCGTCACTGCCGCTGAGTCGGCACTGCGAGGGCGAGGGCCCCGGCACCGTGCGACAGGCTCGCGGTGCGCGGCTCGTCGTCACCGGCGTCAGTTCGCCGCATGCCAGCATCACACTGCATGCGATCGGCACGAGCACGCCGATGCCCCATCTGTTTGCATGCGCGAGACTCATTTCGGCGAAGGAATATGGCACGTTTTCGTGGGCTCGAAAGCCCCGTTCAGCTGCGGCTGAGGGCGACGTCGCGAATTTCGTTGCGCAGCGGCTCGCCCGCGACGTAGCGCGACAGGTTGTCGAAGAAGAGCCCCGCAAGGCGCTCGTTGGCCCGCGGCGAATATCCCGCGTCGTGAGGTGTGATGACGCAATTGTCGAGCGACCACAGCGGCGAATCCGGGGGCAATGGCTCGAGTGCTGCCACGTCGAGGGTGGCGCCGCGAATGCGCCGGTCACGCAAGGCGTCGATCAGTGCGGGCTCGTCGACGACGTCGCCGCGAGCCACGTTGATCAGCACCGAGTCGCTGCGCATCGCGGCCAGCTCCGCCGCGCCGATCGAGTGCCGCGTTGCATCGGTCAGCGGCACGCACAGCACCACGTAGTCGGCGGTCTCGAGTAGCTCGGGCAACCGCTTGGGGGGCAGCCAGAGATCGACGTCTGTCTCGTCGCCTGCGGGCGTGCGCCGCGTGCCGATGACGCGCATGCCGAAGGCCTTGCCGATCCGCGCCGCCGCCAGGCCGATGCCGCCAAGGCCGACGATGCCGAGTGTCTTCGACGTCAGGTCGCCGGATACGAGATGCCGAGTGTCTTCGACGTCAGGTCGCCGGATACGATCACCTGGTACTCCCGCGCCGCCTGTTGCTCGAGGTGGCGCGCCACGTTCCGCTCCCAGTGCAGCACGTAGGCGAAGATGTACTGGGCGATGGGCTCGGCATGGAGCCCCGATGCGTTGGTGAGGCGCACGCCGCGCTCGAGTAGCCGACCGAATACGGGGTGATCGACGCCCGCACCGGGGCTCTGGAGCCAGCGCAGCGAGGGTGCCTCCATCAGGGGCACGACCTTGGCCAGCGCCCCGGGTTGGAGTGCCAGCTCGAGGGAGAAGAACAGCACCTCGACGCCCGACAGGTCGCCGTGCAGGCTGCCGTCCGGGTCGATGCGCACGACTTCGCAGCCCGGTGCGCTCTCGGCTATGCGCGACGCGTAGGTGTCGTGGACCTCCGCGCTGACGCAGAGCTTCATGTCGTGAGTCCGAAGAGGCGGCGCGCGTTGCCGGCCAGGATCGCAGCCTTGCGCGCGTTGCCGGCCAGGATCGCAGCCTTGTCGGTGTCCGGCAGCCGCGACTCCAGGATCTGCCCGAGGATGTGGCTGATGCGCCGGCCCACCGGATGAGAGTAGAGGTCGGTGCCGAATACCACGCGTTCAGCGCCGAATCTCTGCGCGAAGTCCTCGATGAAGTCGAAGTTGTAGCTGAGGCTCGTGTCGAACACGATATTCGGCGCGACGTCCGCAACGAAGAAGCACTGGCGCGTGGCCTCGTACGAGCCGAACGCGTCCAGGGCGAGCAGCGTCACGTCGGGCAGTGCGCGTGCCAGGTCGGCGAGCTTCCACAGGGCCTCTTCCGGTGTCTCGTCCATGGCGTGGATCACCGGCACCAGCCCCAGCTCCGCCATGCGCTCGACATAGGCGCGGATCCAACGGCTGTCGAGGGAGACGCCCTGAAAGCGGGTGTGGAAGCTGATGCCCTTGTGCCCGAGTTCGTCGTGCACGCGCTCGACCTCGTCGAGGCCGGCGGCGCCGTCGCGCGGTTCGACGATTCCGATGGCGGCGGGAAAGCGTTCGGGCAGACGATCGCGATAGGCGGCGATGGCATCGTTCTGGACGCGGGTGTCGAGAATGCCCCGAGAGCGCTCATAGCCGTGGCCGGGAATGACGAGGGCCTGCTCGACGCCGCCCCGGTCCATGATCTCGAGGCGCGAGGCGAGCTCCTGGCGGGCGCCCTCCTCGGCGCTGGCGTTTGCAGCGAGCGTCCCGCCGAGGGCGCGAAACGCGTCGCCCACGTGATGGTGCACGTCGAGGACGGGAAATTCGACCGTCATGCGGGCGACCCGCCGGGCGAAGGCCAGAGTTGCAGGGCCGTGCCGCCGAGGCACAGGTCTCGTTCGCGCGTCGGCAGGTCCGAGAACGCGCGACGGCCAAGCTCGACCAGTGCCGCGTAGCTGCGGTCGTGCGTCTGGCAGAAGTCCGAGCCCCACATCATCCGTTCTGCACCGAAGCGCCTCACCAGCGTGGCCACGAACTCGCGGGCATCGCCGAGCTTCTCGGCGACGTCGAGAACGTGCGTCGAGAGCTTGAGGTGCAGGTTGGCGTGGTCAGCGAGCGCGAAGAGGGCTTCGGCACCGTCGCCGGCGGCGCTCGTGAGGGGCGGAAACCCGCAGTGGTCGAGGGAAACGGGAATCTCGGGAAAGCGCGACAGAGCGGCGTCGAGCTGCGGCAGCTGGTGTGTGAGCACAGTGGCGATGACGTGCGCACCGTGGGCGGCGGCACATTCCCAGAGCCCTGCGGCGCGGTCCTCGGCAAGCCACGCGGGGCCGCGCCCGATGGCGAAGAGGCGCACGCCCTGCACTCCGCCTGCGCCGAGCCAGCCTGCGAGTTCGGCACCCGAGTCCGCGGCGTCGACGTCCACGCAGCACGCACCGGCAAAGCGGTCCGGGTACCGGGCGGCGCTGTCCGCGGTGTAGCGGTTGTCGAACGAGTAGGCGCCCACGGGCTGCACGAGCACGGCGCGGTCGACGCCGCTCGCGTCCATCAGCGCCAGCAGGTCCTCGGCCGAATGCGGGGCCTCCCGATACCACTCGCCCGACAGGGGGCGCGGCGAGAGCGGGTAGGCCGACTCGTCGGGCGCCACCACGTGCACGTGGCTGTCGACGATCACTCGGCGCTCCCTTCTCCCGCGCAGAGCGTGATGAACACCATGCCGTCGGGCCTGCGGGAGAAGCCGCAGCGGGCGGCGGCCCAGGCGAAGACGCTCGGTGCGGTGAGATCGGGCTTCAACATGCAACCTCCGGCAGCGCGGCCGCCAACCTCTACGACGTACGGGTGTCCTCGAGCCAGTCGGGCAGGTCGATCGGTGGGTTCGGCAGCTTCTTGGCCCCGCGCTGCGCCAGCAGCCTCTCGAAGCCCTCGCTGTCCGCCGGCCAGGAACGCGGGTCGCCCATCATCACCTCGAAGAGCACGACGCCTTCGGGGCCGGCGATGAACGGGCCGAAGGCGGCTCCTTGCTCGAGGGTGATGTGCATGCCCGGCGTGCAGCGTACGTCGCCACACATCATCTCGCCCTCGATGACGAAGACGACGTGGTCGCTGTTGTGCCCGTGCTTGTGGACCATCATGCCCGGGTCCCACTTTGCGTACAGGCACAGGCAGTTCGGCGTGAACTCGAGCCACTTCTCCCAGACCGAGACGCGGCGATCGCCGTGCTGCTGCGCGCGCACCTCCTGCCACTTCTCGTCGTTCGCGTGACGAAATCTCACTTCGGGCACGGTGTCCTCTCCAATGTCAGAAGGGGAAGCTCTCGTCAACATAGGCGATGCCTTGCGCAGGGGCTTCGTGATACCGCGCTCGGCTTGGAGACCGTCGAGCTCGCTGCTGGGGGGGGGCAGCCGCGCGGTTCGCTCCCCATTCGGTCGGCAGCGATTACCAGCGTTCGAGACCTCCTCTGGTTCGAAGACTCTCTATCAGATGCGTTCGGGGGCCAGCAGCGCCAGCACCGTATCCACCAGGCTCTCCGCTCGGGCGAGCAGCACCGACTCGCCCACGCCGCCGATGGGATGTTCCACCGTGGCGATGCGCGCATCGGGAAGGCCTTGCGCCCGTGCCGCCTCGCGCGCCAGTGCAGAGAATTCAACGCTGGCGATCACGACGACGGGGCGTCCCGCGGCTTCCAATTGTCCCGTGTCGTGGAGACTCCACGACGTGCACGAGCCTCAATCTGCGGTTCCGGTCAAGATCAGATCGGCCTCCGCCTCGAGCTCGTGCAACAACTCGGGCTCGCACGGCGTCGCCGCGCTGCCCTTGCGCCGGCTGCCCAGGTACAGCGCGCCGGTGCGCTGGGCGATGCGCTCTGCCGCGTGGCCCAGCAGCACTTCGGCACCGGGCTTTCCGTTGTCGAGCACCAGCAACTTGCATCCGGCCAGACCGGCCGGCGCGGTGGCCAGCGCCCGGGCCGCGACTCCGACGTTGCCGTCGGGTGCGTAGATGTGGATCGGGGTCATGCTTTCTCCTCAAGCCTCGAGTGGCAGCGTCACGCTGCGGGTCATTCCCCAGCTTGGAATCACGCAAGAGTGCTTGCCGGCGCCGCCGGCCACCAGCACCCGGATGTTGTCCGGGTGATCCGTGACGGGCATGGCGTCGTCGTCGCGCAACGCGTGTAGCCACGGCCGCCGCTGGGTCACATCGAAGGCGGCGCGCAGCTCTGCGGCCGGAAGTCGCGCTCGCTCGTAGAGATAGGACTGGACGTCGCGGCGGGTCCAGCCGGCGCCGGCGATGCTGGCGGCGTGCTCCGGGCCAAGCACGACGAAGAACTCCGCCGAGGACACTGGTGCGTTGTTCGAGCCGAGCGTCGCCATCACGCTCGCGCACTTGTCGAGAATCGGTGGCGGAGTCTCGCTCTCCATGTCGTGGAAGTTGTGCGGATTTTCGCCGCAGGCGACGCTGATGGCGCTGTCCGTCGTGATCCCGCGGTGGTGGGCGTAGCTCTCCCAAGGGCTGGCGGCCGCGTTCTCGGCGATGCAGTAGGAGTATTTCGACGGCTGTCCCTGGGTCGAGGCGTCGCCGTCGCCCGGGCGCGCACCGGCGATGTGGAGCAGGGCGAGCCGCAGAGCGCGGCCGAGCGTCGCGTTTGCGCGATTGCCCGGGCCGAAGGTGCCGAGCCCGGAGTTGAAACCGAGTGCCTCGACCGCGGCGCCGTGCACCACGACCAGTGGAGCCACCGGATGGGTGGTCGCGTTGACGCCGCGCAGGTTGATCTCGGGCCGCGCGAGCGCGCGGATTGCCGTGGTCAACACCGGCAACAGACCGGGTGGGCAACCGGCGAGCACCGCGTTCACCGCCAGCAGGCGTCGGCTGGCCTGACCCTGCCTCGGCGGCAGAGTGGCGATGATCTCGTCGGGGGGAGGGGGAGGATCGCCCGCGCCGCTGCGCAACATCTCGTCGACGCGCTCGGTCGTCGGTGCGACCAGCGGCAGACCGTCGCCCCAGCCGCGCTTCTCGAAGAGCTCGAGCAACGTCTCCGGCGCCGCGTCGTCGAGCATCAGGTCCGGGTGAACCGGAGCCTCGGACGGGTTCGCCGGTGCTCCGGGTGCGTCACACACGGCATCGCTCATCGGCCCGTCGCTCCGGCGTGGGGGCGGTGCAGCCGACCCTGTAGCGTCGGTACGTCGACGCCGGGAGATTCTCGCTGCCAGACGGCGCCGCGCTCGTCGATCCAGTCCATCGAGGCCCCTCGGAGTCGCTTGCGGTGGCGACCGGCGACGTGCGAGTCTAGGGTCCCAGATAGCTTGCTGGCAAGATATTTGCGAGGAGGTCGCTGTGGCGCAGGTCGGGGGGGAGCCGCTGGTGGTGTGCCTGGGTGTTCCCGTGTTCGGGGAGGACTCCTACCAGGATCGTTTGCGGGCGATCTCGCCGCGAGTCGAGCCCGTGGTGCTGGACGTCGATTCGGCGCAGGATTGGGTCACGGCCAACCCGTCCGAGCCCCACGACGAGCCGCCGCCGTGGGCGGAGGGCTGCGGCGATGCGCGGCGCCGCGCGCTCGAGCGCGCGGAAGTGATGGTCGCGCTCCACACGCCAAAGGATCTGCCGAGCCTGGCCCCGCGCCTGCGCTGGATCCAGACCGTCGGCGCGGGCCTCGAGCAGTTCGCCGCTGCCGGCGTCCGTCGGGATCGCGTGGTGATCACGAATGCATCCGGGCTCAGCGCCGGTTCGATGGCGGAGTTCGTGGTGGGGCGCCTGCTTCAGTTCTGGAAGCATTTTCGCCAGGTCGACGCGTATCAGCAGGCCCACAGCTTCGAGCGCGCCTACGGGCGCACCTTCGCTGGCTCCACCATCGGCATCGTCGGCCTCGGCAGCATCGGCGTCGCCGTGGCGAAGCTGCTGAAACCCTTCCGCGTGCGTGTCCTGGGCTTGCGGCGCAGCGCGCGGCCGGGCGACCGCCACGAGTTCGCCGACGAGCTCTACGGCATCGACGCCTTCCACGAAATGCTCGCCCAGTGCGATGCCGTGGTGGTCGCGGCCCCCGCCACGAACGAGACGCGGCACATGATCGACGCGCGCGCGTTGGCCGTGCTGCCGCCCCACGCCTTCCTGGTCAACGTGGCGCGCGGCTCCCTGGTCGACGAGGCCGCCCTGGCTGCCGCGCTGCGCGAAGGCCGCCTGGCGGGTGCCGCCCTGGACGTCTTCGAAGAAGAGCCTCTGCCGCCGGAGAGTCCTCTCTGGGACGTGCCGAACCTCTACGCTTCGGCTCACTCGTCGCCGTCCGTCGACCGCTACATGGACGATCTCTTCGACCTCTTCGAGGCCAATCTCGTGCGTTACGTCGCCGGCGAGCCGCTCGCGAACCAGGTCGACATGGAGACGTTGGGCTTCGCCTGAGGCGCCGCCCGTCACTCCATCACGATCTCGGCCACGTTGCGCAGCGACTTCACGTCGGCAGCGAAGAGCAGCACCGTGGTGACGGCGCTCTCCCGCCAGGCCTGCAGGCGATCGCGGATGCGCTGCCTCGAGCCGACCAGGTAGATCTCGTCGATGAACTCGTCGGGCACCGCCGCGATGGCCTCGGCCCGCTTGCCGTCGAAGAAGAGATCCTGGATCTGCTGGGCCTGCTCCGGGTAGCCCATGCGGGCCATCAGCTCCTTGTGGAAGTTGCGCTTCTTGCTGCCCATACCACCGATGTAGAAGCCGAGCATGGGACGCACCGTGTCCATCGCCGCCTTCAGATCGTCGGTCTCGTAGACGCCTAGCGTCTGCACGATGTCGAAGCCGGGCTTGGCCTGCTTCAGCGAATCGGCGTACACCTCTTCGTTGTAGGGCGAGTACCAGAGCGGCAGCCAGCCGTCGCAGAGCTCCGCAGCG
>JAFDDG010000127.1 GCA_019310965.1 Deltaproteobacteria bacterium | reverse complement strand
GGCCTTGGTCGCCGCGATCTCCTTCGCGTGGGCCACGTCGAAGGCCTCCCGGAACTCGGGGTCGAGATACTCGCGATAGCCGCCCGGCAGCAGGCCCGCGTGGCAATCCGATGAGATGACGAGATGACGATCCATGCTGATCTCTCCTTTAGCGGCGCGGGCGCCGTCGTGGCTAGGCCCCGATGTTGGCGGTCTTGGGTCCCATTTCGGCGGCGTGCTTCGCGAGCTCGTCGACGTCGAAGCCGTAGACTTCGGCCGCGGTGCCCCCGAGCATCTGCTGACATTCAGCCTGGGGTACGCCCGCAAAGGCCACTCCGAGCTTCTCCGCGGTATGAGGCCAGGTCCCCTCGATGTGGGGGTAATCGGAGCCCCACATCAGCTTGTCGACGCCGATCTCGTGGCGCATCTCGACGACATCGCGGGCCATGAACGCCGCGCCCATGTAGCAATTGCGCGCGAAGTACTCGCTCGGATGGCGCGGCAGCTCCCGGCGCATGTGCCGGAACATTGGCATCTCGTATTTCTTGTCCAGGTCCGCCAGCTCGGGCACCACCCAGTCCTGCCCCATCTCCGTCATGACGAATCGGAGCTTCGGATGACGTTCGAAGACCCCCGACCAGATGAGAAAATGGAAGGACCGGCGGCCCCACCACGTGATCTCGGAGAGGAAGATCCCGAGCGATCCCTTGTAATCGCCGTAGTTCGGGGTCCAACCGACGTGCGCATGGATCGGAACATCGAGGTCTTCGCAGACCGCCCACAGCGGCTCGTAACGCGGATGGTTGTAATAGGGATGGCCATTGGTATCGACCGGAAGCACGATCCCGCCCGTCAGTCCGCTGTCGCGCATCCAACGAATTTCGGACACGGCCGCGTCGATGTCGTCGACCGTGATGAGCCCCACCCCGGCGCGCCGTCCCGGCACCTCGGCACAGAACTCCGCCAGCCAGCGATTGTAGGCACCTTGCGGATACTGATAGGTCATCAGGCCCACGTCGAAGGGCGTGATGGTCTCGATGCTCGCGCCCGGATAGATCACCTCGGCGACGACGCCGTCGCGATCCATCTCCTCGAGCCGCTGCTTGGAGTCCCAGGCTCCGGCCATCTTGCTGCCCTGATCCTTCACGTCGACGTCGAAGTCCTTTACGGCCTCCTCTCCGTAGATCGCAGCGCCCGTATGCTCGGCCCGACGGCGTTGCTTGCCTTTCACGTCGGCGACCCAGGTGTCGAACGCGTTCCGGAACTTGGGGGAGACGTAGCCCCGCGCCTGGTTCGGCAGCGGGCCCGCGTGGCAGTCGGAAGAGATGAGCAGATAGCGGTCCATCCTCGTTTCTCCTTTTTGGGATCAGTCCTCGAGGCCGCCGGCAGCCGGCGGAAGCTTCTCGATCCTGTGCTGGGGGTTCGTTGCTTCGTCGCAGACAATTGCACGGGAGAGGAAGCGTGCGGCCTCCTCCAGATTAGTGTTCGTCGTGGGCCCAGTTCTTGAACACGCCCTGGAAGACCGAGACGACGGTCTCGGTCAGGAACGGCAGCGACTGCAAGCGCGTCACGTCGCCCGCGGCGATGCCGTCCGCGAGTAGCGCGCGGAAGGCCTGCGGGAGACTGCGGCTCTGCGCGGGGTCGATCTCTTCCGCGGCGCCCAGGCGCGCCGCTTCCTGCAGCAGCTCGCGGTGGTGCGGACCGCGGCGGTGCGCCTCCTCGCCGGCGCGCCGGAAGACGTAGGCGAGACGCTCGCCTGTGCTTCCCTGTTCCTTGCGCCCTTCCTCGACCAGCGCGCAGACGTTCTGGATGAAGCTGTAGGTGATCTCGCGGAACAGGTGCTGCTTGGTGGAGAAGTGGTTGAAGAACGTCTTCTGGGCGAGGTCTGCGAATTCGCAGATGTCGTCGATCCGGGTGTTCGCCACGCCCCGCGCGTCGAAGAGCTCGACCGCCGCATCGAGGATCCGCCGATGGACCTCCCGTCTGCGTCGCTCCTGTCGGTTCGATTTCTGGTCCGCCTGGGGCACTCGTTCCCTTCGATCACGGCCGTCTTCGGGCCAGGGGTGGAACAGCTGGCTTCAAAATTACAGTAGTCTGTACTTGTACTGCTGGCAATGCCCTCTTGGTGGCGATCTGCCTCGGGCCGGAATGGCTCGGCGCGTGGCAAGCTTCGCGGCAAGGCCCGCCTGGCAGGGGGCTCCTCCAGTGGGGGGGCCTGGCTCGCCTCTCCAAGGGAAGCCGCTCCAGCGCAGCCTGCCCGGCGCCATCTTCGCCCCCGCTACGCTCTGGCCATGGGCCGCTCCAGGGATCTTGCGAAGCGCTTTCTCGAACTCCACCGCAAGGGCGAACCGCTGCTGCTCGCCAACGTCTGGGATGCGGGCAGCGCGCGTCTACTCGAATCGCTCGACTATTGCGCCCTGGCGACCACGAGCTCCGGCCACGCCGGAACGCTCGGGCGTCTGGACGGCGGTGTCACGCGCGACGTCGTGTTGGGTCACTGCCGAGAGATCGTCGCCGCGACGCGGTTGCCGGTGAGTGCCGATCTGGAGAACGGCTTCGCAGAAGACGCGGAAGGCGTCGCGGAGGCGGTTCGACTCGCCGGCGAGACGGGCCTGGCAGGCTGCTCGATCGAGGACTACTCGGGCGGCGCGTCGGCCCGAATCTATCCCTTGGACGAAGCGGTTGCGCGGGTGCGGGCCGCGGTCACGGCGGCGCACGCGAATCTCATCTTGACCGCGCGGGCCGAGAACCACATCCGCGGGGTCGACGATCTCGGTGACACCATCGAGCGTCTTCAAGCCTATGAGGAAGCGGGCGCCGACGTGGTCTACGCACCGGGGCTCGCCGACCTGGGCGAGATCCGCCGGATCGTCGAAGCGGTCGACGTCCCGGTGAACGTGCTGTGCCGGCCGGGAGGCCCCATGGTTTCCGAGCTCGCTTCCGTCGGCGTCGCCCGCATCTCGGTCGGCGGCGGCTTCTATTTCGCAGCGCTCGGTGCGCTGGCCAGCGCCGCTCGCGAGTGGCGCGAGCGGGGCACCCACGAGTTCTGGAAAGAGGCCAGCGTCGGCCGGCAGGCCGGGCAGCAGGCCTTCGACTGAGCTTCTTCGATGGAGTCCGCACGGAGCATGACATGAGCAAGGATGAGAACACGAACGATCGGCGTACCCGAGGGCTCGCGATGTACCGCGAGGTCTACGGCGAGAATGCGGTGGTACCGGAGGGAGACTCAGCGGAGTTCTTCGATCTGCTGATCATCGACCAGCAATTCTCGGAGGTCTGGTCGCGGCGCGCGCTGCCGATTCCATCGCGCCGCCTGCTCACGATGGGTGTTCTCGCGGCGACACGCCGCTTCGACATCCTCGAGATCCAGTTCAAGCGGGTGCTCGAAACCGGCGAGCTCACGGAAGAGCAGCTCCGCGAGGTCGTGATCCATCTCGTCTCCTACATCGGCACACCCTCCAGCGGCGACCTCTACCGCGCGAGCGAGACCGCGATCGCGGCGCAGCGAGAGGCTCGGACGGAAGTGGGCTGAGGTTTTCGGGGCAGAGGCAAGCTCGAATCGGCTCTCGCGAGACCGGCTCGCCTGGCAGCGATCCCCTCGACCGGTTGCCGATGGCGTGGCTGCCCAGCATTTCGCGATCTTCGCCGCTTCCGGCCTCACCGCTCTGTGGATGCTGGCGGGGGGAGATCGGCATGCACGAAGGTGCAGAAAGGGGATCTAAACCCAAAAGTTGACTGGTGGATGGACCGATAGCCCCAAGGTCGACCCGTGCACTGAACTGGAGATTGGGGCATGGCTGTGTTGGTCGTTGCGGACGTCGCTCCCGTGCAGACCAACGCCCGCCCGCATATCGACTCGATCACCTTCGAGCCGGATCCCTTCACCACCGGCGCGACGCTGCGAGCCGTGGTGAGTGCCTCGGATGCCGACGACGATGCGCTGTGGTTCCGCTACGCCTGGATGGTCGACGGCGAGCCCGCCAGAAGCCAGACGCCGGAGCTGCGCTTGAGCGAGGCAGCGAAGGGCGACCGCGTCGAGGTGACGGTCGTCGCGAGCGACGGCATCGACGAGAGCGAGCCCGGCCGGAGGTCCGCGACCGTCGAGAATGCACCCCCGCGCTTGGTCGGCGTCGAGGTCCTGCCCGGCGACGCGCTCCTCGCGGGCATGCCGGTCACCGTGCGCCCGGACGCCCGCGATCCGGACGGCGACGCGGTGAGCTTCGAGTACGAGTGGAGCGTCAACCAGCGAAGAGTGTTCGAGAAGGGCGCCAGCCTCGATACCACGAGACTGCGGCGCGGGGACATCATCGAGGTTGAGATCGTCGCCACGGATGGCGACGACGATAGCGAGCCCTTCGTGGCGACGGCGCGCCAGGTCGCGAACGCGCCGCCCCGAATCGTGTCCAAGCCTGGCGCTGCCACGAAAGACGGAGCGTTCGTCTACCGGGTCGTTGCCGAGGACCCGGACGGAGACCGGAATCTCCAGTTCCACCTGGAGCAGGCGCCCAAGGGCATGGAGGTCGACCACCTGGGCGGCGACATCCGCTGGGTGCCGCGGCCCGACCAGGCCGGCGCGCACGCCGTCTCCGTGATCGCGGACGACCTCAACGGGGGCCGCAGCCGTCAGCGCTTCGAGGTCACGGTGGGGGCCCCGGCCCCAGCCCCGGCCGCAGCCGCAGCCGCAGCCGCAGCCGCAGCCGCGGACTGGGAGTAGCCCAATGACTGGGAGTAGCCCAATGGCAGCGCCGCAAAATGCTGTGCGGCTGCGCAGAAAAGTGCGGAGCACGATGTGCGAGGCGTCACCTAAACACGTCTCGGTGTCGGTACGGCGCTTGCAGTACCGCAGCGCAATGAACGCAGGATTCTCGCTGCTGGAGCTGATGTGGGCCGTGCTGATCGCCGGCGTGCTCGCGGCTGTCGCCGTGCCCTCCTTCGTGGAGTGGCGGGAGAGCCAGCAGCTCAGAGATTCCGCTCTCGCCGTGTCCAGCGCGTTCTCCTATGCGCGCAGCGAGGCCGTCCGCACCGGCAACATCCACCTGGTGCTCTTCCAGCGGGACGCACAGGGCACCCTGCTGTCGGGGTCTCCCATCCTCGTGGTCGACGACGGCCGACCCGCCTCCAGCGACCAGAACTGCAGCATCGACTCGGCAGAACCCAGCAAGCAGTTCTTCCTCGGGGACAATGTGACCTTCGGCCTCACGAACGCCAGCGGCACGGTGTCGACCGATGCCGGAGCTTCGACGATCACCAACGGCTCCACTTTCGAGGACGCCGCAGGCAATGCAGCCACGTGGGTGTTGTTCCGGCCGGAGGGCCCGCCGCGGGCGTTCTCCTCGGACTGCACGGCCGGCTCCATCGGGAGCGGCGGCGGGGGGATCTACCTGACCAACGGCGATCGCAACACCGCCGTCGTCCTGACGCCTCTCGGGGCCAGCCGCACCCACCGCTGGCTCGCCAGCAGCGCGAGCTGGAGCAGCTGATGGCGAATCGCGATGGGTTCTCGCTCCTCGAGGTGATGATTGCGCTGGGAGTCCTAGCCGTCGGCCTGCTCCTCGCGACCAGCGGGCAGATCCAGGCGATGAAGTTCTCCAGCACCTCGCGCCGCGCGGTGCTCGCCATGCAGCTCGCCGAAGAGCAGATGGAGACGTTCCACTCCATGCCGGCCACCGACGTCAAGACCCTCGGCACGGCCAACGACGGCGACAACCCGCTGGACCCGGATCCCAACGATGGGGTCGCGATGGCGTTCACCCGCAGCTGGATCATCACGCCGGGCAGCCCCGAGGCGGACACCATCGCCCTGCAGGTCGATGTGACCTGGGCCGATGCCGTGGGGACGACGCGGATGACGAGCCTGCAGAGCATCAAGGCGGACCTGTGATGCAGCGTGGCGCCCGGCACTCCGGCGGCTACACGCTGATCGAGCTCATGATCGGGCTCGGGATCCTGACGTTGGTGGTCCTGGAGTCGTTGGCCGCGTTCGTGACCCAGCAGCGGACCTATCACGCGCAGGAGCGAGTGGTTGCGGCCCAGCAGGACGCGAAGCTCTCAGCCGACATGATGCGCTCGGACGTCCGCATGGCCGGATTCCTGGTGCCCGCGTTCGCGGGCATCTCCAGCCGCGACGGGGGCACGACGGACGCCGACGTGCTGTGCACCAGCGATCCGGATGCCCTGGACGACGGGAAGATCGCCGACGCGACGGACCGCTTCGACCGCGCCGTGATCTCGTCGGCGGTGGGCGCAGGGGCCAGCAGCGTGTCGATCAACACGGGCCACGCCGACGTCGACATCGATGGCAACGACGACTTCGTCGTCGACCAGGGGATCATCATTTCGGACGGTTCCGCCAGCCACTGCGCGTACGTCACCTCGGTCAGCTCCACGAGCATCGGCTTCGCCCCGCCCTCTCCGAGTGGCTTCACGGTGTCGGCCTCGAGCGGCCGCGCCGTGCCCGCCACGATCTACGAGCTCACGGGGTCGGGTCTCGAGCGCAACAAGGAGCTCCTCACCTCCCAGGTGGAGGACCTTCAGGTCGAGTTCGGCCTCGACGCGAACAGCGACGGCGTGATCGCCGGCAGCGAGTTCCCGATCGACGACATCTCGGGCGCCAACACGAACCAGATCCGCGTCGTGCGCCTCTCGGTCCTGACCCGGACGAGGAGCGAGGACCCCGCGATCTCGGGTGCGGGGCGCCAGAAGGTGGCCAACCGCGACGCTTCGGGCACCGCGGACGCCTATCGCCGCCGGCTGGTCATCTTCCGCGCCGCGCCGAGAAATATGCTGTGAAGGCGCGCGGAACGAAGCGACAGGAAGGGATGGCCCTGCTCACCACCGCGATCGTGCTGGTGCTGGTGGCGCTGCTCGCGGTCGCGGCGATGAACGACGCGGCACGGGAATCCACCGCGGGGGCTCGATCGCGCGCCGCCACGCGCTCGGTTCACGCCGCAGACGCCGGGCTTCAGCTCGCGCGCACGCATCTGGCGGAAACCCCGCCGGATCTGACGGCGATCAATCTCGCCTACGCCGACGCGACGATCCAGAGCCGCAGCCGCTCGGAGTCGACGCCGCAGACTCTCGATCAGGTGGGCCTCGGCACTGCGCCCGAGGGCTTCTCGGTCAACGTCGGACCGGGAGCCACCTTCTTCAACCGGATCTACCAGATCAACGTCACTGCCACCTCGGGCGACAGCGCCGCCGAGCTCGAAGCGAAGCTCAGCCGCGTCGAGGCCGAGGGGCAGGGCTACTGATGCACAGCGAAATCGCCGAACCGGTGGGGGTCTCGGCACCACTCTGAGGAAAGCCACGTGGCAAAGTGCTCCACCCGACAATCCACTCTCGCGCTGGCGCTCGCAGCCTCAGCCCTGCTGCTGTCCGGCCGCGCCGAGGCCGCCTGCGACTGCTCGGTCATTCCGACCCTGGGCGAGGGAGTCAACTACCCCGCCATGTCGTTGTGGAAGGACGTCAACATCAGCGGCGTGGCGTATGCAGAGAACGGTGCCGTCGGTCTCGGCGACGACCGGGGCAACAACGGCAAGGTCTCGATCTCCGGCTCGGTGACCATCCTCGACGGCGTCTACTACCACCCTAGTACCAGCGTCGATCACTCCGACGGGACGGTGGGCGTCAAGGTCAAGCAGGACATGAGCCAGCCCGTCAAGGATCTCCAGGACGCCAGCAGCGCCTTCGAAGCGCTCGGCGCCACCCAGACCTTCGGAAAGATCGAGAGCAGCAGGACGATCACCGGCAACGGCTGCATCAACGTGATCGAGGTCGAATCGGTCAGCCTCGGCGGCAGCGCCAAGCTCACCTTCACCGGCGGCAACGAGGACTACTTCATCGTCAACGTCGAGAAGGGTGTCTCCATCGGCGGCAGCGCCAAGATCATCCTGAACGGGGTCGAGCCCCAGCACGTGATCTTCAACCTCATCGGTGGCGGCGACGACGTGAGCTTGTCCGGTAGCGCCAGCGTCTACGGAACCTTCCTGAACATAGAAAAGGGCATCAGCATCAGCGGCGAGGCGGACAACAAGGGCGCCTACTACGCGGGCGAGACGCTGTCTCTCTCCGGCGACGCCACCTGGTACGGCAATCCCTTTCAGTGCACCGCGGTGGCATCGACGGCGTGCCCGGATCCCCGGGGCGAAGGCGTGAACATCCAGACACCGGCGACGCCCCCCGGGCGCGCGAACGGCAACACGAGCTTCTTCTACAGCTACTTCGACACGACGACCTACGAGGGGCACATGGAGTGCTACAAGGTCAAGCCGAACGGCAAGCTGGAGGACGAGAGCGGCGCCAACCCGATCAACTCCGGCACGGACCTGTTCGAGGGCTCGCGCGATCCCTGGTGGGACGCCGGCATTCGCCTGCGGAGCAACACCAGCCGCAACATCTATACCAGCAAGGGCTCGCCCCTGGCCCGGGTGGACTTCGACACCAACATCGACGCCAGCGATCTCGACATCGCGGTCGGCGACATCACTTCCTACCCGAATTATCCGGCCTCGACCGTCAACACGCTCTCGGAGCTCGAGGACGCCATCGTCGGCTACGTCCACGGCAAGGACGCCTTCGACACCAAGGATGGCGACGGCAATCGGACCGAGATGCGCAGCACCGTGCTCGGCGACATCTTCCATTCGAACATCCTCTTCGTCGGGACACCGACCACGATCCTGATGCACGAAGAGGGCTACGACCTCTTCTACTCCGCCTACAAGACGCGGGATCGGGTGGCCTATGCGGGCGCCAACGACGCCATGCTCCACGGCTTCGACGCGGGCGCGTACTGGGACCAGACGAACCCGACGGCCTGGAACGACGGCAGCGGCGACGAGCTCTTCGGCTACGTCCCCGGTCTGCTGCTGCCGATGGCCTCCCTCACGCCGAAGACCATCGACAGCAACGGCGACCGGCTCGTCCCGGGCTTCGTGGACGGCAATGTGACGGCGGCGGACGCCTGGATCGGCTCCGACTCCGGCAACAAGCAGACCTCTGAGTGGGCCACGGTGATCGTCTCCTCGTTCCGCGAGGGGGGCGAGGGCTACCTGGCCCTGGACGTCACCCGGCCGGGGGCGACCAGCGGCGACCACAGCCCCTACCCCAAGTTCCTCTGGGAGTTCAGCCACGCCGACCTCGGGCAGAGCTGGTCGCGGCCGGTGATCACCCGCCTCAAGGTGGCGAGCGGCTCGACTGACGACTGCGGCCCCGACGACGGCGACGGCGGCTGCCAGGAGCAGTGGGTCGCGATCTTCGGTGGCGGCATGCTGGAGACGGGGGACCCGAACGAGGACGACTACGTCGGAGACCACACCAGCGGGGCCTGGGAGGACAAGAGCAAGGCGATCTTCATCGTCGCCCTGGACGACGGGTCGCTGCTCTCGATGGTGAACTTCGATGCCGCCAGCTCGACCGATCACGACGAGATGAAGTACTCGATGCCGAGCGCGCCCGGCGTGCTGGATCTCAACCACGACGGGTTCGCGGACGTGGTCTACATCGGTGACCTGGGCGGACAGGTCTGGAAGTGGGACATCAGCGCGGTCGGCACGGACTCCGACTCCGACAGCCTGATCGACAACTGGAAGGCCGGGCGAATCTTCACCACCCCGCGCACCTCTCTGGGGGGTGGCGAGTACCACTACCGCCAGTTCTACCATCCGCCGTCCGCGGCGTACGTGAACGGAGTGCTCCACCTCGCGTTCGGCTCCGGTGACGAGAAGGACATCCTGTACCAGGGCGACACGAGCAAGGACGACGAGAACCGCTTCTACGTCATCCAGGACCTCTACCCGACGGGGACCTCGGCCTTCAGCACGCTCATCACCGAGGCCTCGAACCTGACGGACGTGACGAGCACGGCGACCTACGTGGACCCGGGCAACCGCGGGTACTACTTCAAGGGCGCGGAGGGCGAGAAGTTCATCACCGACACGATCATCTTTGCGGGGCACGTACTCGCCGCGAGCTACATTCCTACGGCTGCGCCCACCTGCGGCCCGGGCACGGCCCGCTTCTACGCCTTCGAGCTCGGCAATGCAGAGGGCTTCTTCGATGCCAACAGCGTGGCAGAGACCACCGACCGCTACATGGACATCGGCACCGGCGTGCCGAGCAACCCGCGGGTGAGCGTCGCCTCCGACCCGACGGACGACGTGGTCTACGTGACGACCTCGGAGGGCGAGCTCATCGAGATCGAGCCCCCGCTGCGAGACCCGCCGGAGAGCTCCTTCCTCTACTGGAGGCGGCGCTACTAGAGGCGTGCCCCCGATTGCCGCGTCAAGCGCTCTCGAGCCAGGACTCGAGCCGACCCGTGCGGTGAACCTCGATCTCTGCTTGTGCCCAGCGCACGGCGTGAACCGCGAAGCTGAGCAGAGTCCAGCCCGCCAGCCAGAAGAGCCCCAGCTGGGGATTCCCCGCGAGCAGCGCGACCGAGAGCAGGAGCAGGTTCGGGTTGCGTCGCGTCGTGATGAGTCGGAAATGGGAGTCGAAGCGCTTCCACACGTGAATGCGGACTCCGAGGCGTCTCTTGAAGCGCCACTCCTGCACTCGCACGGCGAGGTAGCCCAGCACGCAGACTGCGGCAGCTTCGTTCCACCCCGCCGGAGGCTGCGAGCCGGCGGCTCCCCACCACCAGGCCAGCCACCAGAACGGCGGATGGATCAGGTCGATCAGGTGGTCGAAGTGCTTGCCAAAACGACTCGAGGTCTGGGTGACCCGGGCGAGCTTGCCGTCGAGGGTGTCGAGAAACGACATGGCGAAGCCGAGGACGAGACCCGCCGCGAGTTGGCCCCGAACAAACATCTCCAACACGGCGAAGACCAGCAGCAGGCTCGCGAAGGTGATCGTGTTCGGAGTGAGGCCGAGCCGGACCGCGAGCCGTGTCGCGTGAAACGCAGGCCATGGATAGACGTACTTGGTGACCAGGTCTGTTACGCCCTTGTACGCGAGTTCGAAGGTCCTTTGTTCGATCTCCCTGCAAGATTCTCGCGTGACCTTGCGGATGAACGGCAAGCTCTTCTTGCGCATCTCGTAGTCGTAGACGGGGGGGGGAGAAGTGGCATCGATGATCTGCCCGATGGCGGGCAGAGTCGTTCGTTCCACCGCGTCCCCGAGCAAGAGGTCGCGCCAGCGGTCGGCGTCGCATCCCGCGCAGCGAACCGCTACCGGCTGAACCGCCGTAGCCCCTCGGGGCTGCACGATCACGGTCGAGTTCGACGCCAGGAGCAGCTGAACCTTCTCGGCCGGATCGAGGGGCTCGACGCCCGCGTCGCGGAGAAGCCCCTGAAGAGTGTCCGAGATTCGCAGCCCCCAGATGCGACAGTCGCTCTCGCCGAGGATCTGGTAGTGGGCCCGGGAGCTCACTGGGGTCTCGTTGGCGACGGCGACCTCGACGAGGCCGTGATTCGATTGCGACGTCTGGGTGCACTCGTCGTCGCCCGATGTGCCCGATGGCGGACGGACGGTCGTGCTCGGGCACATTGCTGCGGCCCCTCTCACAGACCGACAACGGCTGTGTTCCGCAGGCTAGCACGATGGATCTGGACGCTGCCGTCATCGATAGAGACGGGAAGGCGTTGCTGCCCGGCTGGATCGACTCGCGCCACGCCGGTCTGTGCTTCGCGCGCGTGAGGAAGAGGCGGGGGGATGAGCATCTCCCGCGCCTTGCCGATCTGGAATCTCGGAGCTGGAATGGGTTCGCCTACGGTCGCCTGTGCCGCCGAGTGTCGGGCCAGCCCGCGCCGCAGCCCAGCCCGACCAGGCCGAACGCGAGCAGGAGAGCGGAGCTGGGTTGCGGGACGGCGTGGTGGGCACCCACGGCATCGACGTCGATCGATACCAGCTCCGCTGTGCTCTCGATCTTGACGAAGAAGATGGGGCCGCTGAACAGTCCGTCGATGTCGATGCTGTTGTCAACAGCATTGATCTCACCGATGAGCGTCCATGAGTAGCCATTGCCGTCGAGGGAGAAAAAATCGCCGTCGGGGATATGGTTGCTGACGGAGATATTGGCGGTTTCGTTCGGAAGGGAGAAGACATCGACGACGAAGATGTCATCACCATCTCCGTCCAGGAATCCTCCAAAGAACTCGACGATGATCATTCCGGAGTTGTTCGGCGGGTCCCAAAAGTCACCCAGAAACAGGCCGCCCCCGTCGGGCGCCCCGGTGACGTCACCGCTGCCCCAGGCCGTCACGAATTCTGAGTCGAACAGACTGTCGGCGTAGATCGGATCTGCCTTGGCCGCGGTCGCGCCCAGCGCGCTCGCGAGGAGAAGCAACGGCATTAGGAGGTACTTCTTCACTCGGTCTCTCCATCTGACGCGACCGCCGAGCGGCCCGCTCGATGAATAGGTGGTGTGAGGACCCC
>JAFDDG010000006.1 GCA_019310965.1 Deltaproteobacteria bacterium | reverse complement strand
CGGGCCTACGTCGACATCGAGACGCTGCTCGCGGCGGAGCGGCCGCAGGCGCTCGCGATCTGTTCGCCGCACGCCACGCACGCGCAATATCTCGAGCGCGCGCTCGACAGCCACGTGCACGTGCTGTGTGAGAAACCCTTGGTGTGGGGCGATGACTTCGCCGCTCGCACTGCTCGCACCGTGCAGCGCTTTGCCGAGCGCGGCCTGGTTCTCATCGAGAACTGCCAGTGGCCAACTGCCAGTGGCCCTACACCCTGCCGGCATTTGCGGCGTTGCACCCCGGTGCCCTCGACGCCCCGCCGCATCTCTTCGGCATGCTGCTCCAGCCGGTGGCCCGCGGCCGCGGCATGCTGGCCGACTCGCTGCCTCACCCCTTGAGCCTGCTGCAGTGCCTGGCGCCGGCCGCGGCGCCGCGGGTCGAAGACCTGCGCATCGTGACAGACGGCGCCGATCGCGCGGCGCTGCGCTTCCGCTACGCCACACCGGACGCGCAGGTGGGGGTCGCAATCGACCTGCACCGCAGCGACGATCACCCGCACCGCTTTCGCCTCGAGATCGACGGACTCGTCGCCGAACGGCAGGTCAGGGCCGGTGACTACGTGCTGCGGCTGGCGGCCGAAGATCGCAGCGTACCTCTGCCCGACCCGATGTCCGCACTCATCGCCGACTTCGTCGCTTGCGCCAGTGCTGGCATCGACCCGCGGGCCGCCGCCCGGCGCGACGAAATCACGGCACGCGCGGCCCTACTGGAAGTCCTGGCACACGCCTGGCCAACGCAGCCGCGCAGCTGACGCCCGGCGCCGGCGTGAGCCAGCGCACCCGCCCAGGTCGCGAGAGTCGAAACAGTCGCGGGAGCGGTGGGCCGATCCACACCCGCCACGGCCTCAGGCGATCACGCAGCCGGCGAGCGCCTCGAGCACTTCGGGCCGCTCGAGCATCACGTAGCCAGCATCGGTGCGGACGACGCCCGCTTCGGTCCAGGCACGCATCTGCTTGTTGATGCTCTCACGCGTGGCGCCGACGAGGTCGCCCCACTCTTCCTGGGAGAGCTTGAGGTTGATGCGCACGCCGCCGGCGACTTCGTCGCCGTAGATCGAGGCATAGTGCACGAGCTTCTTCGCGAGCCGAATCGGCAAGTTCAGGAAGAGCGTGTCCTCGACCAGCTCGCTGATCCTCTTGATGCGCTCGGCCAGCACGGACAGCAGCGTGATGGAAGCCTCCGGGTGCGCCTTCAGGAATGCCAGGAAATCCCGGCGATCAATGCCGAGCAGCTCGCTCTCGGTGATCGCAGAGACCGTCGCCGTGCGGGTAGGGCTGCCGAGAAAGCCGATCTCGCCCACCAGCTCGCCGATGCTCATGATGCTGAAGACCACGTCGTCGCCGTCCTCCGAGGTGGTGAGCGCCTTCAGCTTGCCGCGGATCACCAGATAGACGTGGCTGCCCTCGTCGCCTTTGTGGAAGAGCTCCTCTCGCGGCTCGAGCGTGTGTGTCCGAGTGGCCTCGAATAGAACTTCGATCTCCGAGTCCGAAAGGCCAGAGAAGAGGGGCGCACGAGCCAGCAAAGAGCGCTTTTCCTGCCGCGAGAGGCTGCTCACTGATCAGAGCATACACCCCCCGAGAAGCGCCTGTCGGAGCGCTCTCAACGCGGGGACCCCTGCCGATCCCTGCAAACATGGCCGACACGCCGCGGCGACACTCGTCGCCTCTCGTGGCCTGGCCGTCCCTGACTCGGAAGACCAGGCGGCGTTGCAGGGGCTCGGCCAGCTGCGGCTGCCGGCGGTCGCAGCTAGACCGGGGGAGAATGCAACCGCGTGGTCTCCTGACACTCCTCACTCGCATCCGGGGGGCCTGGGCGAGCGCGGCACCCTAACGATGCGAGCCGCAGCTCGCTGCGAAAGGCCGATTCGGACGCAGTTCCAACTGGGGGTTGTGCAACAGGCCCCATTCGATCGACAATCTCGGCCATGGCAGAAAAACCCCCGGGCGCGGGCTCCGGCCCGGCAGCCGCGGACCTTCCTTTGGACGTACTGGTCGACAACTACGACCGCATGCAGGCGCTCGCGCGACATTCCACGGACGGGATCATCGAGGTGGACGAACGGGGCTGCTTCCTCTTCGTCAACAACCAGGCCGCCGAGCTGCTGGGAATCGATCCGACAAAGGCGCTCGGACGGCCCATGCAAGGCTTCAGCGTCCATCCGGACGATCGTCAGGAAGCCTACTTCGAGAAGTTCATGGAGGGCATCGCGGCCGGGAAGACCACGACGCGTTTCGAGGCACGGATACTCCGCCCAGACGGCTGCTGGCGCTGGATGGAAAGCCACTTCAGCGCCCACCAGCACTACGACGGGCACTGGCACACGATCATCATCGCCCGCGACATCACGGATCGGATGGCCGCGGAAGAGCGCCTGCGCCAAAGCGAGGAGCGCTACCGCGTGCTGGCCGAAGCCGCCGAGGAAATGATCGCCGAGACCGACACGGAAGGCCACCTGCTCTACATCAGCCCGGCGGTCGAGACGGTGCTCGGCCACCCGCCCGAGTACTTCGCCGAGCGCTTCTCCACGGAACACGTTCATCCCGAAGATCGCCGGGGGGTGACGGAGAAGTTCGAGGACGCCGCGCTGCGCGGCAAACACTCGTTCACCGGCCCCTACCGACATCAACACGCGGACGGCTCCTGGCGCTGGATCGAGACCGAGGCCATCCCGTTTCGGCGCGGAGACGAGCAACGCGTGCTGTTGCTCGGTCGTGACGTCACCGAGCGTCACAACATCGACGAGCACGTCCAACAGGCGCAACGGCTCGAGGGTCTCGGCGTAATGGCCGGCGGCATCGCCCACGACTTCAACAACCTGCTCACACCGATCCTCGGCGACGCGAGTCTGGCGCTCAGCGACCTGCCGGAGGGTTCGCCCGCCCGCGCGGCGCTCCAGCGCATCCAACGTGCCGCGCGCCGCGCCGCGACGCTGACCCACCAAATGCTCGCCTACGCGGGCAAAGGGCCGCTCCAGCCGTCTCTGCTCGACCTATCGACACTGGTCGCCGAGATGATGCAGCTGATCGAGAGCTCCGTGGCGCGCAAGGCGACGCTCCACTCTCGGCTCGCCACTGGGCTGCCGGCCATCCGGGGCGATGCGGCCCAGCTGTGCCAGGTCGTGATGAACGTCATCAGCAACGCGGCCGAGGCCGTGGAGGGACACGGGAGCCAGATCGAAATCCGCACCGGCTCTTTGTCAGCCGCGCCCGACCTCGGGAACAACTGGCAGGGGGAGGAGCTGCCGGAGGGCCCCGTGGTCTATTTCGAGGTCGAGGACGACGGCCGCGGCATGGACGAGGAAACGCGCGCACACATCTTCGATCCGTTCTTCACCACCAAGTTCACCGGGCGCGGGCTCGGGCTCGCGGCGACCCTCGGCATCGTGAGCGGCCACGGCGGCGCGCTGGAGATCGACTCGACGCCGGGCGTGGGCACGCGCTTCCGCGTGCTGTTGCCGGCGACCGGCGAGGCGCTGCCGCAGCGCGCCGACGCCGGTGCGCTGCGGGCGCCGTGGCGAGGCAGCGGAACAGCTCTGGTGATCGACGATGACGACGGGGTGCGTGATCTCGTGCGCGAGACACTCTCCCGCGCCGGATTTCTTGTGATCTGCGCGGCCACCGGAGAAGCGGGCATCAAGGCCTTCACGCGGGACGTCGCCGCGATTTCCCTGGTCGTACTCGATCGCACCATGCCGATCCAAGGCGGCGGCGAAGTCCTGGCGGCCTTGCGGAATATCGATGCCGATGCCCACGTGCTCCTGATCAGCGGCTACTCCGATCAGGGCATCGTATCGATGCTCACCGACAACGGGCCCATCGCCTTCCTGCAGAAACCCTTCCTGCCGGACACACTGCTCGAGAAAGCCCAACAGCTGCTCGAGAGCTGAGCCCGATCCCAGCTCGCGCTGTAGACTCGACGCATGCGCACACGGCCCCGTCTCGCCTGGATTTCGCTGCCGCTGATGCTGCTGGTGGCGGCGACGGCCGCCACGGAGGTACGCGTGCCCGGCGTCGGCGACGAGGTGCTCGCCGGTGAGCCGCTCTACTCACAGAACAAGGAAGAGCTGATCGTGCGCCACTTCTTCGGGGACCGCCGGGACGGAGTCTACCTCGACGTCGGCGCCTTTCACTGGCGTCGCTGGAGCACCACCTACTACCTGGAAGAGCACTTGGGCTGGTCGGGCGTCGCCGTCGATGCGCTGCCGGAAGTGGCCGAGGGCTGGCGACGCAATCGTCCCGGCGCACAGTTCTTCCAATACATCGTCACGGACCACTCCGGCAGCATCGAGACCCTGTACGGAGCCGGCGGGCTGTCCTCCATCCACGAGGACCATCTCGAGAGTTACGCCGGCGAGAAGATCGAAACGCAGCGCTTCCAGGTCCCGACCATCACTCTCGACGAGCTGCTCGAGCTGGCCGGGGTGGAGCACATCGATTTTCTCTCGATGGACATCGAACAGGCCGAGCCGCTGGCCCTGGCCGGCTTCGACATCGAACGTTTCCGGCCGGCGCTGGTGTGCATCGAGGCAACCGAGAGCATCCGCAAGGAGATCGCCGCGTACTTCGCCCGCCACGGCTACGAGCGAATCGATGCCTATCTCGAGTGGGACACCGTCAACTGGTACTACACTCCGCGCGACGCTGACGGCAGTGCACCTCTCACCTGGGGGGTTCCGCTGGTCGCCGCAGCCGTCGTGCTGATGGTGGTCGGCGGGGTGTGGGTCCGACGTCAGCAGCGCCACGGCTGAGACGCGCTGGGGAGCACCGCGGAATCGACTATCCTCGGCCTCCCCCATGGAACTCGACCACGTCCTGATCCGCGGCGCCCGCGAACACAACCTGCGCGGTGTCGATGTCAAGATCCCCAAGAAGCAGCTCGTCGTGCTGACCGGCGTCTCGGGCTCCGGGAAATCATCCCTGGCCTTCGACACGCTCTACGCCGAGGGTCAGAGACGCTACGTCGAATCCCTGTCGGCCTACGCACGCCAATTCCTTGGCCAGATGGAGAAGCCGCGCTACGACACGATCCGCGGCCTGTCGCCCACCATCTCGATCGAGCAGAAGACGACGGGTTCGAACCCGCGATCCACCGTCGGAACCATCACGGAAATCTCGGACTACCTGCGGGTGCTCTACGCACGGGTCGGCATCCAACACTGCCACGGTTGCGGCGAAGCGGTGCAAGGCCAGACGGCGCAGCAGATCGCCCGTGAAATTCTCTCCGCGCCGAACGGGTCGAAGCTCACATTGCTCGCGCCGCTGCTGGTGAATCGCAAGGGCGAGCATCGCGAGCTGCTCGCAGAAACGCGCAAGGCCGGCTACGTGCGCCTGCGCGTCGACGGCGAGATCCTGCTCACCGAGGAGCTCGAGACGCTCGACAAGCGGCGCAAGCACACCGTCGATGCGGTCATCGACCGCCTGGTGGTGCGCAAGGGCCTCGGCGCGCGGGTCACGGATTCGGTGGAGACGGCGCTGCAGGTCGGCGAAGGCATGCTCACGGTATGGGACGGAACGCGAGATCGGGTCTACTCGGAGAAGATGGCCTGCGCCGACTGCGGGCTCTCCTTCCCGGAGCTCACGCCCCAGAGCTTCTCTTTCAACAGCCCCCAGGGCATGTGCATCGATTGCAACGGGCTCGGCGCACGGCTGGAGATCGATCCCGAGCTAGTCGTGCCGGACACCTCACTCTCCCTCGACCAGGGCGCAATCAAGTCATGGGGGCCGGATGTGTCCAGCAAGACCGGCTGGGCCCACGGCTTCCGCTCCCAGATCTGCCGACAGCTCGACATCGACTTCGACCGCCCCTTCCGCAAGCTTCCCAAGAAGCAGCGGGAGCAGCTCCTGTACGGCGTCAGCGACCAGGTGTTTCGCGTGCGCTGGACCGGCAAGTCCGTCCAGGGCAACGTGGAGACCGAGTGGGAGGGGGTGATCCCGCGACTGCAGCGGCGTTTCGGCCAGACGAGCTCCGAGCGCGCCAAGCGCTGGTACGCACAGTTCATTGGCGACACGCGCTGCTCGAGCTGCCAGGGAACACGCATGCGGGTCGAGAGCGCCGCGGTGCGCGTCGCGAACCGCAGCCTGGTGCAGATCTCGGCCCTCACCGTCGACGAGGCGCGCGCCTTCTTCAAGAGCCTGAAGCTCACCGGCGCAGCACGCCAGATCGCCGTCGAGGTGCTGAAGGAGATCCGCGGACGGCTCGACTTCCTGGCTGCCGTGGGGCTCGGCTACCTCTCCCTGGACCGCGCCGGGCCGACGCTCTCCGGCGGTGAGGCCCAACGCATCCGACTCGCCAGCCAGGTCGGCTCCGAGCTCACCGGCGTCATCTACATTCTCGACGAGCCGTCCATCGGGCTGCACCAGCGCGACAACCGGCGGCTGCTGGCGACCCTCGAGAAGATGCGGGACATCGGAAACACGGTGGTCGTCGTCGAACACGACGAGGAGACGATTCGGGCCGCAGACTTTGTCATCGATTTCGGGCCCGGCGCCGGCGTCGCGGGGGGGCGCATCGTCCACGCCGGCACACCGAAGAGCCTCGAACGCAACGCCAAGTCACTCACCGGCGCCTACCTCTCGGGCAGGCGACAGATCCCAGTACCCACGAAACGCCGTACCGCGACCGGCAGCGTCAAGATCTCCGGTGCGGCAGAGAACAATCTGGCCGAGGTCGACGTCGAGTTTCCGCTCGGCGTGTTGACGGCGGTGACCGGAGTATCCGGCGCTGGCAAGTCGACCCTGGTAAACGATGTGCTCTACCCCGCGCTGGCGCGGCGCTTCCACGCCTCTTCACGGCGCGCCGGACGCCACCGTTCCATCGGAGGTGCCGACCAGCTCGACAAGGTCATCGCCATCGACCAGAGACCGATCGGACGCACGCCGCGTAGCAACCCGTCGACCTACATCAAGGTTTTCGACGAGATCCGGGGCTTCTTCGCACAGCTTCCGGAAGCACGCATGCACGGCTACAAACCCGGCCGCTTCTCCTTCAACGTAAAGGGGGGCCGCTGCGAGGCGTGCCACGGTGACGGTACGCGCTGCATCGAGATGCACTTCCTGCCCGACGTCTATGTGAAATGCGAGGAGTGCCAGGGACGCCGCTTCAACGACGCAACCTTGCTCATCCAGTACAAGGGCAGATCGATCGCCGACGTGCTCGACCTGACCGTGCGCGAGGCGGCCGATCTCTTCGCTGCCCACCCGAAGATCCTCGGCCCACTGCAGCTGCTGGCCGACGTGGGACTCGACTACGTGCACCTGGGCCAGCCGTCGCCGACGCTCTCCGGCGGTGAAGCCCAGCGCATCAAGCTCGCCCGGGAGCTGGCCAAACGCGCCACCGGGCGCACCCTCTACATCCTCGACGAGCCCACCACCGGCCTGCACTTCGAAGACGTGCGCAAGCTTCTCGACGTACTCGCGCGCCTGGTGGACGCCGGCAACAGCGTCATCGTGATCGAACACAACCTGGACGTGATCAAGACCGCAGACTGGATCGTCGACCTCGGGCCCGACGGCGGGCCGGCCGGCGGGCACGTCGTCGCCCAGGGAACACCTGAGGGGGTGGTGCGGACGCGCGGGTCACACACGGGGCGCTACCTGAAGCCCTTGCTGGGCAAAAGCAAGCCCAAGCGCTGAGACGGCAGGAGCCCCGGGCCAGGCGCTGGTTCGGCAGGCGCCGCTACGGAACCGCGGCGGGAAAGCGCCGGCGAATCGACGCCGCCAGCCGGGCTTCGCCAGTCGCCTCGGCGCGCGCGAGCGCGCGGCGGGCGGCCGCTCGAGCTTCGGCCTCGTGGCCGGCAGCGGCCAGGGCCGTGGCCAGCGTATCCAGAGCTCCCGGGTCATCCAAGCCGGCCGCGACGGCCTCCTCGGCCAACGCCACCGCGCGCCGCGGGTCGCGCCAGGACGCATCGCCGGTGGCGAAGAGCCAGGCCAGGTTGTTGACGAACAGCGGGAGGCGCTCGCCGAGCGCCAGAGCCGACTCGTATGCCGCGATGGCTTCGCGCTCGCGACCCATGCGCTGCAGGAGCATCGCGTGTTGGCCGTGGAGGCGACCGACCGCGGCGACGCCGAGTGCGCGTTCGAGCACGTCGGTATCGACGAGCGCGCTGGCGTAGTGCTGCGCAGCCTCGGCATCGCGACCCTGCCGCTGCAGCAGTGCGGCCAGGTAGGCGTGAGCAGGAGCGAACGCCGAATCGAGCGCGAGAGCGGCTCTCAGACTGGCCTCGGCCCGCGCAGCATCCGTATCGGCGAGTACACGCCCCAGGCCAGTGCGCCAACGCACCGAGCGCGGCTCGAGGCGAATGGCCGTTCGGAAATCACCCGCGGCGGCAAGCGATGCGCTCACGCTGCGCGACTCGCCCCGCAGCCCCCACGCGATCGCCGACCCAGGCGAGAGAGCGACCGCTCGATCGAGATGCTCGGCCGCCTCGGCGTCGCGTCCCGAGCGCGCCAGAACCAGGGCGAGATTCGTGTGCGCCACGCCATTGTTGTCGGTCACGGCCAACGCGTGACGAAACAGGCTTTCTCCATCGCGCCACGTGCGCACCTGCGCTGCGCTCAGGACTCCGAGTCCGAGCAGCAGCGACGCACCGATGGCTCCCACCGCGGTCGCCAGCTGAGGCTGGCGCACCACAGCGGCGCGCGCGCTCCACGCCACCGCGATCGCCAAGCCAATGAGCGGCAGATAGGTGTAGCGGTCCGCCAGCGCGGCCTGCCCCACTTGCACGAGCCCGCTCACCGGCACCAGCATGCCGACGAACCACGCCCAACCGACCAACAGCTGGGGTGCGCTGCGGCGCGCGCGCCAGGCCAGGACGGTGACTCCCAGCAGCACCGCGAGCCCCGCCCCCGCCCGCCAGACCGAAACACTCGCGCGCAGATGTGGGTAGAAGACGGCCAGATCGACGGGCCACAGAAACTTTCCCAGGTAACGAAGCAGTGCATCGAGGGCAGCCTCGACGCGCATTCCGAAGGGATAGAGCTCGAGGTTCTGCAGCGCGCCGCCTTCGCGCTGGGCAACGACGGTCACCGCGCTCACCAGCACCACCAAGGCGAAGAGCGGAAGCTTCTCGACCAGCGCCAGCGCCACGCACCGCGCATCGAAGCGCCCGTCGTCGCCGAGTCGCCCGAGCGGCCAGTAGTCGAGCAGCAATAGCACGCAGGGCAGCGTCACCAGCATGGGCTTGGCGAGCAGTCCCAGCGCAAGACACGTGGCCAGCGCCGCCGACCACGCGACGGGGTGCCCACCGCGGGCCCGCCGCTCGTGCAGCCACAGCGCCAGCGCAAAGCACACACCGCTCAGCACGTCCTTGCGGGCCGCCACCCACGCCACAGACTCGACGTGAAGCGGATGCAGCGCGAAGAGCCCCGCGGCAAAAGCCGCCGGCCAGGCATGTCGTGTCAGTCGCCAGAGCGCAGCGAAGAGCAGCAGCACGGCGACGACGTGCAGGGCCAGGCTGGTTGCGTGGAACGCCGCGGCATTCGCGCCGAAGAGCTCGGCGTCGAGCATCCACGAGAGCCGCGTCAGCGGAAACCAGTTCGCCCCCTGGAGGCTCGTCCAGGCCCAACGCCAGCCCTCAGCATCGAGCCCCGCCAGCACCTCGGGCCGCTCGGTCACGTAGAGATCGTCGTCGTACTCGACGAAGCCGTTGCCCAGCACACCCGAAAAAGCGATGGCGGTCGCCGCCGCCAGGGCCAGCGCGATCAGCGCGTTGCGGCGCGTCTCCACGCCGCAAGCATGGCAGAACCAGCGAGCGCTGCATGGCGAGGCGCGCGGGCGGGCACACCTCACGGGCAGCGCGCTGCGGGACGCTGCCGACTCGGCGACGTGGGCGGCATGCGTCGAGGCGGCCCGCCAGCGAGACCCCTCAATGCCACGCCCCTGCGCACCGATGTACAGCGGGATGAGGTGCTTCGGCCTAGTTGTTTCACTGGCGTTGCTCGCGTTCTGCGCAATGGCTCCAGCGGGCGCCGCCAATCCGGCCGGCGTGCTCGTCGCAGAGCCCGTCGCAGACCCCCAGGTCGAGGCGGTGGCCCGCGGCGCAAGCCTGTGGCTGACCCGCCAGATCAACGCGGCTGGGTTGGGCGCGCAGCGCGCACCGCACGGCTCGACTCCCGACATCGAGAGCGCCCAACAGATCGCGCGAGAGACGGGCGCCGCCTACGTGCTGGTGCCGCGGCTGCGCGTGCGGGATGGCATGGCCGAGGCGCGTTGGCTGCTCTTCCCCGCGGGAAAACCGAAGCTGATCGCCGCGCCGAGCGGCGAGGCGTCGCTCGGCAACGTCGGCGATGCCTGTCTGCCGGCGTTGCGGGGCCTGCTGACGACACTCGGTGCGGATCTGAGCCGCACGAGCTCTTCCCCGCCGAGCCTGGACGAGCTGGCATCGAGCGGCCGCGCGCTCGCACACCTGGACGCCGGCCGGCTGTTGCGGGCCTGGCGCGAGGTGGAGGGCAAGCTCTCGCCAACCGCCATGGGCCTGCGCGAGTCACTCGTCGAGCTGGCGCGCCGCAAGGGTCCCGCCGCCGCCGAGCGGGCTCGCGTGCTGGCGGCCGCCGGCGACGACCGCGGAGCCTGGGGCCTCATCGCCGCAGAGATCGCTGGGTCCTCGCCGAGCCGAGCCGCTCTGCTGGCTGCGGCCGAGGTGCGGATCAGCCGCGGCGACCCGCGCGGCGCACTGCACTACCTCGATCGGCTGCTCTCCGCCTCACCGGAGGACGCCGAAGGCAACCTCGATCTCGGCCTCGCCCACGCCGCTTCGGGGCACCACGCCGAGGCGCGCCGAGCCCTGAAGCGAGCCGCGCAGCTCGACCCGCACGACCCGAGACCTCTGCTCGCGCTGGAACCGTTGGAGGAGAACCCCGCGGCCAAAGCCCGCGTGTTGCTCGCCGCGGGCGCATTGAAGGCTGCTCAGCTCAGCCCACGGCGTGCGAAGAAGCTGCTGGAACGTGCCGCGAGCCTGGATCCGGCGCTGGCGGCGCCGAGCTGGAGTGAGCGCGCCGAGTTGGCCCAGGCGACGGGACGCAGCGCCGAGGCCTTGAAGGCCTGGCACCGGGCCGCCGCAGGCGGTGGGGACACACCGGAGATCTGGCTCGGGATCGGTCACGCGCGCAGAGCACTTGGCGAGCCAGAGGCGCTGGCCGCCTTCGAACGCGCCGCCGAGCTGGCCCCGAACCACCCGGGCGCACTGACCGCGATGGGGAGACTGCAGATCCAGTTCGGTCGCGCCGCACTCGCCGTGCCGCTGCTCGAGCGCGCCGTGGCGGCCGAGCCGACCGCGATGGCTGGCCGGGTTGCACTCGCCCGGGCGTTGCAGGCCACTGAGCGCGCCGACGAAGCCCGCGCAGTGCTGCGTGCTGCGCCGGTCGAGAGCATCGGGTCGCTGCGTTCGCTGGCAGCGCTCGAACGCAAGCTGGGAGATCTCGTTGCGGCGCGCGCGGACCTGACACGCGCCATGGCGCTCGACCCGTGGGATCCGGAGCTGCTGGCAGACGCCGCCGAACTCGAGCTGATCTCGGGCAACGCGGACGCCGCGAAGCAGGCACAGGATGCGGCCGCGCTGCTCGGCAGTCAGCTCCAGGAAACGTCCGACTCACCCGAAATCCCCACCACGCTGAATCTCCACGACCTGATTCTCGCGTTTTCGAACCAGGTTCCGCGCTCCGAGCAGCGCGCGGTCGCGCAGCTGGGTCTGCGCGAAGCGCTCGAGCCTTCGGCGCTGTGGCAGCAGTGGCTGCTGCCGAGGACTCCCAACATGGAGATCCTCCGGACAGCCCTCGACCATGCCCTCGGCCTGCGTTTCGCGCGGATCGACGTGAGCCTCCCCGGGGCGCCGGATTTCGAGCGCATGATCGACGGCCTCTTCGATTTCGATGCGCCCCAATCGCTCGACGCGCAGACGATCGCCGAGATCAACTCACGGCTGGGCGTCGACGCTGTCTTCCTGACCCGCATAGTCCGCACTCCGGAATCTGCGCCGGCAGCGGCCGCCTGTTTCGACACTCCGGGGACCTACGCCCTGGAGTCCCGAATGCTTCTGGGGTCGCACGCGGACGTGGCGTCGATCCTGGTCGCCCTCGAATGCCTGCCCGGTGCACTCACCAGCTACGGGACCTGGAACGTGCGCGCCGCCGGGGCCTTCGGCCTCCTCTCGCTCTTCCTGCTCTTCCCCATGCTGCGCGGCTGGGGAACGCTCAAGGTCGAGATCCGGTTGCCACCGCGCACCAAGGGCGTCCTGGCGATCAAGGTCGGGCGCAAACCGCTCGACACCGCCGACGAGAAGCGGCGGCAGATGAAGCGCGAGAGCGCTTGGCGGCGTTTCCGCCGAACTATCAACCGTTACGAGCGCTCCATCGTCGGTCGTGAAACCATTTTTCGCTGGATCCCGAGGCGCAGCTACTTCGTGACCGTGCGCGGAAAGCTCTTCGACGCGATGGGAGACGAGGAGATCGGCTTCTTCCTGGAGGAGCAGCAGGTCAAGATCGAGCGCCGCCGGGTCGCGCAACTCAAGTACGACTTCAACCCCAGCGAGGTCGCCGTGTTGGTCTCGGTGATGAACGGCGAACAGCGTGCGGCGGGCGCCCGGGTGGCGCTGCGCGCCGACCCGAACTCCCTGCGCTACGTCCGCGACAAGCACGTCTACTTCTACCTCGGCGAAGGCGAGCACGTGCTGTGTGCCGGCGCCGGCGGCCGCGCGACCGAAAGGGTGATCTCGATCAAATCGCTCGAAAACGCCATGCGCGTGTCCTTCGACCTCGCAGACGAGGCGTCGCTGATGGTGAACGACTGCGAGGCCGCGGTGGAGCCGTACCTGATCGGCGACTTTCGCGGCGCCGCTCGCGCCCTGACCGCGTCCGGTGACGACCAGCGGGCACACATGATGCTCGGCGCCCACTACCAGCAGTGCGGCGATCTCGAGCAAGCTGCCACGGAGCTCGAAGCGGCGGGCTGCATCGAGGAGGCAGCCGAGCTGCGCTCCTCGAGCTCGGACCACGGCGGCTCCGCCGATCTCTTCGAACAGGCCGGCGACTACGCCAGAGCGGCGGATGCGCACCGAGCCGCCGGTGAACACGCCGACGCGGCGCGCTGCTACGAAGCCGTCTACGACTGGGAGTCGGCCATCGAGTGCTGGAACGCCGCGGGCGATCTCGACCACGTGATCGACTTGCACGAGAAACAGGGGAGCTACCTGGAAGCCGCAGAACTGGCGGTCGAGCTGGGTCAAGTCGATCGCGCACTCGAAGATCTCCAGGAGGTCGAGCGGCGCGATGGTCGTTTCGGCGAAGCTTGCCGACTCACGGCCCACGTGCTCTCCCTGCGCGGCGAGTTCGACGCTGCAGCGCAGCGCCAGCGCGAAGCCATCGAGATCGCCGGCGGCGACAACGCTCCGGCTGATCTACACGAGCGCTACGCAGAGCTGCTCGCCGCGTGCGACGACAAAGAGGCTGCGCTGGCCGCCTACGAAACCGTGCGCCGCATCGACCCGCGCCGCAGCGACGTCACCCAGCACATCGAGAGGCTGCGCGAAGAGCTGACCCATATAAGCGGCAACACACCCGGTCCGAGCCGGGGTGCGGGGACAGCCGCCGTGCCGAGTCGCTACGAGCTACTCGAAGAGATCGGCCGAGGTGGCATGGGCGTCGTGTACAAGGCGCGCGACACACGGCTGGGGCGCATCGTCGCGCTCAAGCGCCTGCCCGACAACCTGCGTGACAATGAAACCGCTGCACGGCTCTTTCTGCGCGAGGCGCGCGCCGCGGCATCCCTGAATCACGTGAACATCGTGACGCTCTACGACGCCGACGAAGAGAACGGCGTGTATCACATCACCATGGAGCTGTTGGAGGGACTGCCCATCAACGTCATCCAAGAGCGTCGCAAGCAGATCGGCATCCGCGACGTGGCCCGCATCGGGATCCAGGCGTGCACCGGGCTCCAGTACGCCCACGACCGCCGCATCGTCCACCGCGACATCAAGACGGCAAACCTCTTCTTCACGCGGGAAAAGGTCGTCAAGATCATGGATTTCGGCCTGGCGAAGACGATCGAGGAGGTGCGCAAGCACTCGACCGTGATCGGGGGTACGCCGTACTACATGGCGCCGGAGCAGGCGGCGGGTGGAGAGATTGGGCCGGCTACGGATCTCTACGCGCTCGGCGTCACGCTGCACCGCCTGCTCACCGGCACATTCCCGTTTACCGAAGGCGATCTCGCCTACCACCATCGACACACGCCGGCGCCAGATCCGCGCCAACACCGCAGCGATCTGCCCGAGGCCGCGGCACGGCTGATTCTCGACCTTCTCGAAAAGGATCCCGATCGGCGCCCCAGCTGCGCCGCGGAGGTCGCGCGCCGCCTCGAGGTGCTCCGCCAGTCCTGATCCCGGAGCGCTGGGGGGGCAAGCCTCCTGGTTCTCGGCGGGATCGCCTCTGGACAGCCGGCCGAGTCTGGGGTGCACTCGCGTGTATGACCCGACACCACTCGACCCTTGCCGTCTCGTTTTCCATTCTTCTGCTGATCGGCGGCCTCGCATGTGCCGGCTCCGGCGGCAGTGCGGGCCGCGGCTGGTCCAACCAGCGGCCGCAGCTCTACCCCAACACCCACTACCGGGAGGTGGGGCCAGAGCGGGCGAACCTGGATGTCGAAAACTGCATGTACCAAGCCGATCGGGGCGCGCCCCAGGACAGCGTGGCCAAGGACGCGGCCGTCAACACCCTGGGCGGTGCAGCCGCGGGCGCGGCACTGGGCGCAATCGGCGGTGCCATCGCGGGTAACGCCGGAACAGGCGCAGCCGTGGGCGCCGCGCTGGGCGGCACCGCCGGCGCGGGCAAGACCGTCATCGACAGTTCCAAGCCCCAGGAAACCTACAAGGGCTACGTCGAGGCTTGCCTGCGCGACCGCGGCTACGACGTGATCGGCTGGCGCTGAAGCGGCGTTCGCAGAGCCGAGCCTGTCAGACGCGGTGTCCGGCCACCGCCAGCCCCAGGAGACCCAGCGCGAGGAGCATCGCGGTGGCGGGTTCCGGGACCGGAATCGTGACGACGGTGTTGACGCTGGTGAGGTCGTCGTCGCGGACGCAGTTCGCCTGGTGCAGCATGCCGCACGTGCCGAGGTTGATGCCGTCCGCATCGCCGAAACCCATCAGCTGCGGATCCTTCGCCACAGCCTGGTCCATCAGTGCATCCCTGAACACGATGTCCATGACCTTCTGAGCCACACCGTCGTGGGTGATGGAATCGCCGTAGGAGCGATCGAAGGCGGAGACACGCGCCACCTGCGGACCCTTCGGATCCAGGTGAGTCGTCGAGAGCATGAAGAGCTGATCGAGGTCGAGCAGTTCGGGAACGAAGCCGGTCGAGAAGTCGCGCGGCACCAGGAGCGGCCGATGTCCATACGGCCCGATGCGATCCACCACGACCTCGCGCACGCCCGGGTCGTCGTCCTGCGCGAACGCGAGAAGGCGCACGAACCCCGGAGCAAAGAAGCCGGCGGCAACCAGCAACGGAAAGAGCGCGAACAAGAGCGTCGTGAGCCGTTCCCGCTTCCGGGAACGATCCGCTCGCGCCTGTGATTTCACCATCCCACGACTCCTTCAGGGCCACCCGGCCCGGTCGTGCCCCGCCAACGTCGATCGGCGAAATCCCACGCCAGACCGTGCAGTTCCGGGCAACTGAAGGGTTCATCGGGTGGCCATGACCAACGCTTGACTCTGAACGGCAAGCCCACGGCAAAAAGAGCCGCGAGAACGCCATGACAAGCCCATGGCGCTGCAAGCTTCCGCCATCAGCGGAACACTTCGCGCGCGGTTAGGCCGCTGCGCGGGAGCGATTGAGGATCGCGACGGCGTGCGATCTAGTGCGGCGCGCGCAACACGATCTCGGTGATCTCGGCGGGAGAGCCAAGGCGCATCGGGGGGCCCCAGAAACCGGTACCGCGGCTCACGTAGAGCTCGGCGTCACCGCACCGATAGCGGCCCGCCACGAAGGGAATGACCGCGCGCACGAACCAGTGGAACGGGAAGATCTGACCGCCGTGGGTGTGTCCGGAGAGCTGCAGATCGATTCCGTCGGCGTGGGCGCGCTTGAACGTCGAAGGATCGTGGGCCAGCAGCAGCGCGGGCAGGCGCATGTCGCGCCCGGCCAGCGCTGCATCGAGATCCTCCCCGCCGTCAGCGCCGAAAATGTCGCCGCGGTGATCATCCACTCCCACGAGATCGAAGTGCTCACCCCGCGCCTCGAGGCTGACCCGTTCGTTGCGCAGCACGCGCATGCCGAGGTCTGCCGCCTTCGCCGCCCAGGCACGGGCGCCGGAGTAGTGATCGTGGTTGCCGACGACGAAGTAGACGCCGAGCGGCGCCGCCAGTGCGGAGAAAGGAGCCACCTCCGAAGCCAGCTTCTCTGCGCTGCCATCGGCGAGATCGCCGGTCACCGCGATCAGGTCCGGTCGCAACGCGTTGACGCGCTCGGTGACATGGGCGGCAAAATTGCGCCCGAGGATCGGGCCGATGTGAACGTCGCTGATCTGCACGATGCGCAAACCGTCGAGCGCATGGGGCCAGCGTGAGAGAGCGATCTCCACTCGCTCGACCTGCGGAGGCGCCAGACCGTTGCGCAGCGCCATCGCCCCGGCCACGAGAGCGACGCCGGCCACCAGCGCCGCGCGCACGCCGGCCGTGGCGCCAGGCTCGACCGAGCTGCCCGTCGCCGCTCGCGCCACACTGCCGGCCAGCCAGAGCAAGGCGTCGCTGGCCAGCAGCTGAACGAGGACCAGGAATGCAAAGCCCATCCAGAGAGAGGCGGGCCAGGCAATGCAACGCGACGCCGGCAGCTCGAGCCAGCGCTCACCCATCGGCTGCAGCACCAGACTCAGCGCACCGAGCGCGATCCCGCACAGGGCGAGCGTCCGCCACGGGTCCGCGATGCCCGGCTCCACCACCATGCGCTGAGCGACGTAGGCGTGCGCGCCGACGAGGAGGCCGAGGCCACAGACAAGTACCAACAGACCGAGACTCAGTCGCTTCATGCCGGACTCCGGCGCTAGACGGTCGTGAGCCAGCGCTGGTACTTGGCCTCGCGGCCGGCGACGATGTCGAAGAACGCCGACTGCAGTGCCTTGGCCACCGGCCCGCGCGTACCCGCACCGATCTGGCGGTGGTCGATCTCGCGGATCGGCGTCACCTCAGCAGCGGTACCGGTCAGAAAGACCTCGTCGGCCAGATACAGCTCGTCCCTGCCGATGTTGCGCTCGACGACGGTGATGCCCTTCTCCCGGGCCACCTCGATGAGGCTCGAACGAGTAATACCCGCAAGCACCGTCGGCAACGGCGGCGTGCAGATCTCGCCGTCCTTGACCAGAAAGACGTTCTCGCCGCTGGCCTCGGAAACCAGGCCCTGCGTGTCCAGCATGATGGCTTCGTCGTAGCCGTCGAGCAGCGCCTCACGCTTCGCAAGGATCGAGTTCACGTAGTCGCCACAGGTCTTGCCTTTGGTCATCTTGCTGTTGACGTGGTGGCGGCTGAACGACGAGATCTTTGCGCGGATGCCGCGTTCGAGCCCCTCCTCGCCCAGGTACTTGCCCCAGGGCCAGACGACGATCGCGACGCGCACCGGGTTGTTGCCTGGGTTGAGCCCCATCTCGCCATCGCCGATGAAGGCCAGCGGTCGGATGTAGCCCTCCTCGAGGTGGTTGCGTCGCAAACACTCGAGGGTGGCCTCCTCGAGCTGCGCCTGCTCGAAGGGGATCTGCATCAAGTTGATATGGGCCGATTCGTAGAGCCGGCGCATGTGTTCCGTCAGACGAAACACCGCTGAGGCGCCGGCATCGGTTCGATAGCAGCGGATTCCTTCGAAGACGCCGAGACCATAGTGGAGCGTGTGAGTGAGGATGTGGACGTTGGCGTCTCCCCACGGGACGAATGTCCCATCGAGCCAGATCGCCTCACCCCGAATGCCCTGGCTCGCCGCCATCGCCTCTCCACCCTCCGGAGATGACCTCAGCGGCGCAACAACCGCCGGATCAAGCCCTTCTCCTTCTCTCGCCGCATGTTGATCAGGCGCAGCTCGCGCAGCGCCTCGACGCAGTCCGGTTGGATTTGCACCGCACGCGTGAACATCCGCTCGGCGACACCCGCGCGCCCCGTCACCTTGCACAGGCGACCCATGAAGAGGTAGGGCTTCTCGCGATCGCTCGCCAGCTTCATGCCGCGCTTGCAGTGCTCGATGGCCTCTTCCGTCATGGTCACGTCGTCGGGGTGGCACAAGTGCAGAGCCCACGCGTAGTACGCGTGGTACTCGCCCTCTTCCGGGAATAGCTCGAGCGCCTTGCCGAAGTGCGCCAGCGCGTTCTGATGCTGCCGCTGCTCCACGGCACCCTTGCCTTGCTGGAAGTGCTGCTCGGCCAGATGTGCTCGGCGCCCTGCCGCCTGCTCCCGGTCGACGCGTTGCAGGCTCCGGTGCTCGCTGATGTACCGCTGGCGCAACTCGGGATCGCGCAGCCTCTCGTACGCACGCTCTACGTGTGCAAAGGTCTCGGCTGCGAGCCGGCGCACGGCGGCACCGTGGGAGCTGACGCGATCCGGATGCGTGCGGGCAGACATGCGCTCATAGGCCGCCTGCAGCTCCTTCGCACCGACGTCCTCGGGCACGTCGAGAATTTCAAACGCCGATTCGTTCGCAAACCGCTCGACCATGGCCGCGAGATCTGCGCGCTGGACCTCCCGCTCCAACCCGGTCGTCGCCTCGGCGCTTGCCGGCGTCGGCTCGGGACGCGGCGAACCCGCCGCGTGGACATCGAGCAGTCCCGCCCGCAGCAAGCCGAAGAGCGTGCGTCGCGTTCCTTCGTCAGCAGACAGGAACTCCTCCAGCGCGCGCCCGCTCCCGAGCCCTTCGACCAGGCATCGGTACTCCGGCTCGAGCTCGACCTCCTGGAAGCGGTAGAAGGGCTCTTCGGCACGTGCCAACAGAAGGTGTCGCTGCGCCTCCAGCCAGCTATCGATGCGCTCGAGTGACATGCGCGAGCGCACGCCACCCAGAATGATGTTGGCGGGGCTGCGGCGCACCATCCCGCTGGCGCGGTGTAGCTGCCCACCGAATTCGAAGCGGAAGCGGCCGGAGCTCCACTCGAAGATCTCGTGGAGCTTGGCGTCGGCCTGCTCGCGCAGCACCGCCGACAGCTCTTCCTCGGACAGCACCTCCATGGCGACGAGCATCTCGCCCTGGAGCTGTCCATCCCCGAGGCGCTCCCTGGATTCCCTGACGACCGCCGCGCTCACGCGCCCTCTCCGCTCGAGCAAGTTGCCGAGGGTCTCGCCCAGCAAGTTCGAGCGCACACCCACGGGATAGCCATCCCGCAGTTGCACCCATTTGCGTTTGCGCCCGGCCTGCAGATGCAGGACGCCGGTTGCACGGGAGCCGTGCAGGTGATGCAGCAGCGCCGCGAACGAGAACCGCTCGAGTTCGCCGGAGAATTCCGACCGCACCGCGGCGAAAGCTCCGCGCTGCGCCACACTCTCTAGAGACTTCGACGTCCCCAGCTCGCGCGACACGCAGGCCGTGAGTTCTGCGAGCGGCACCGGCTTGGTCAACAGAGCCGCGGCTGCTAGGCGCGCGGCGCGCTGCTGGTACTCGGGAGTCACCGAGCAACCCGACAGCAGCAGCACTGGCGTCGCCTGAGCGGGCCCCGGAAGCTTGCGAACGGCCTCGAGCACGGAGAAGCCGTCGCGGCCGGGTAGGAAGAGATCGAGCAACACGAGATCCGGCGCCTCTTCCGCAATCAACGCCAGCGCGCGTTCGCCGTCGTGTTCCGTTTCGACCGTATGGCCGACGGCCTCCAGAGCCTTCGCCATCACCTGGCAGAGGTTCCGGTCGGCGTCGACGCAGAGGATGCTGAAACCCATGAGGCCCCCTCGTCAGGGGCCTATCGACCGGACACGAGGCCGGGCTTGATGGGTTCGGGCCCGCCAGGCTCCCTGGGCTTCCCCCCGGGGACGCCAGTCGATCGCGGCCCCGCGACGCGCTAGGCGCCGAGCTTGCGAGCCAGCAGCTCGCGCACGGCCTTGGGGTCCGCCTTGCCGGCGGTGCGCCTCATCACCTGACCCATCAAGAAGTTCAGCACCTTCTTCTCACCGGCCCGGAATTTCTCGGCGTCGTCCGGGTGCTCGCCGAGCACGGCCTCGACGGCAGCCTCGAGCTCGCCGGAATCCGACAGCGCCTCGAGTCCGCGTTCGTGCACGAGCGCGGCCGGGTCGCCGCCATTCGCCACGAGCTCCTTCACCAGGCCGCGCGCGCTCTTCGCGTTCGTGCTCCCTGCATCGACCAGCCGGATCAACGCCGCCAAGCTTTCCGGCGCCAGGCGTGCGGCCTCGATGCCGAGCTCCAACTCGCCCAGCGCCTGCAGCACATCGCGCAGCAGCCAGTTGGCGACGGGCTTGGCAAGGCCATAGGCCGCCACTGCCGCCTCGAAGTAATCGGCGAGCGGCCGGCTCTCGGTCAATTGCTCGGCATCCTGTGCGGTCAGCGCGTACTGGCTCTGGAAGCGCGCACACTTTGCATCCGCCAGCTCTGGCAAACTCGCCCGCGCCGTCTCGATCTGCTCCGCCGAGATCGCGAGCGGCACCAGATCCGGGTCGGGAAAGTAGCGATAGTCGTCGGCATTCTCCTTGAGCCGCAGCACTCGAGTGCGGGAAGTATGGGGGTCGTACGCCATGGTCGCCTGCTGCACCGGTGTGCCTTCATCGTGGAGTTCGGCCTGGCGCGCGATCTCTGCAGAGATCGCCTCTTCGACGAAGCGAAACGAGTTCAGGTTCTTCAGCTCCGTACGAGTACCGAGCTCAGCCGTGCCACGCGGCTTCAGCGACACGTTCGCGTCGCAACGGAAATGCCCCTTCTCGAGATCGGCGTCGGAAACACCGATGTAACGCAGGATCCCGCGCAGCGTGCGCAGGTAGGCAGCGGCCTCGCTCGGCGAGCGCAGGTCGGGCTCCGAGACGATCTCGAGCAGGGGCACACCGGCCCGGTTCAGATCGACTCGGGTGCCGTCGCTCCCAGCTGCGCCCGCCTCGTGAATCAACTTGCCAGCATCCTCTTCCATGTGGATGCGCGTGAGCCGGATGCGGCGCGGCGCGGCGCCCGGCTCGACCACGACGTCGATCCAGCCCTCCGTGCAGATCGGCTCCTCGTACTGGGAAATCTGGTAGCCCTTGGGCAGATCCGGATAGAAGTAATTCTTCCTCGCGAAGACAGAATGCAGCTGCACCGTGCAATGAGTCGCCAGGCCCGCGAGGATGGCGAACTCGACGGCGCGAGCGTTCAAGACGGGCAGCACCCCCGGCAAGCCGAGACAGATCGGATGCACGCAGTGGTTGGCCGGCTCGCCGTAGGCCACCGGAGCCGGGCTGAAGAGCTTCGACTCGGTGCACAGCTGGGCGTGCACCTCGAGGCCGATGACGACGTCGTAGCGCGGGTGGCCCTCGCTCATGCGAGCTCCGGGGGGCGTTCCGAGTGGAATCCGGTGCGACGCTGAAAGGCGTCGGCGACGCGCAGCAGGCGCCCTTCCTCCAGCGGCGGACCCAGCAGCTGCAGACCGACCGGCATGCCGTCGGAGAATCCGCAGGGCAGCGACACGCCGGGCAGCCCAGCCAGATTGCACGACACGGTGTACACGTCGGACAGATACATGCGCAGCGGATCTTCGGTTCGCGAGCCGAGCGAGAACGCCACTTCGGGACTCGTGGGTGTGACGATGACATCGCAGCCGGCGAAGGCCTCGTCGAAATCCCTTCGCAGCAGCGTGCGCACCTGCTGTGCCTTGCGGTAGTAGGCATCGTAGTAACCGGCCGATAACACGTAGGTGCCGAGCAGGATGCGCCGCTTCACCTCTGCCCCGAAGCCTTCGGTGCGACTGCGCACGTACATGTCGCCGAGACTCTGCGCGCCCTCGGCGCGGCGTCCATAGCGCACCCCGTCGTAGCGAGCGAGGTTGCTCGATGCCTCGGCGGTAGCCAGCAGATAGTAGGTCGCCACCGCGGTGTATGTGTGCGGCAACGATACCTCGCGCAGCTTGGCGCCGGCGGCTTCGAGCTCGGCAATGGCCGCGTGCACCCGGGCCAACACTTCGGGATCGACCCCGTCGCTCACGAAGTACTCACGCGGAACCCCCAGCACCAGGCCCGAGACGTCGCCGTCGAGCGAAGCGCGAAGGTCAGGTGCCGGCTCCGGTGCGGAGGTCGAATCGCGGGGATCGTGTCCCGAGATCAGCTCCAGCAGCAGCGCCGCGTCGCGCGCGTCGCGCGCAAATACGCCGATCTGATCGAGGGAGGATGCAAAGGCCACCAGCCCCCAACGCGACACGCGTCCGTATGTCGGCTTCATGCCGACGACGCCACAGAAGCTGGCCGGCTGACGAATCGAGCCACCGGTGTCGCTGCCGAAGGCGGCCGGCACGATACCCGCGGCCACAGCCACCGCGGAGCCGCCGGACGAGCCGCCCGCCGTGCGCGACACATCCCAGGGGTTGCTCGAAGCACCGAGGGTCGAGTGCTCCGTCGACGAGCCCATGGCGAACTCGTCCATATTCGTTCGCCCGATGATGACGGCACCCGCCGCCTCGAGCTTCTCGACCAGCGTCGAAGAGTAGGGAGAGACGAAGCCCTCCAGAATGCGCGAGCCGCAGGTGGTCGGCTCGCCGCGCTGAACCATATTGTCCTTGATCGCAACGGGAATGCCGTCGAGTGCGCTGCGCGGGTCACCGCGCAGCCGGCGCGCGTCGGCCTGCTCCGCCTCGGCGCGCGCCGACTCCCCGCGCAGACCGATGAAGCTGCGCAGCCGGGGTTGCAGCGCCTCCGCGCGCTCGAGCGCGCGGTCCACGAGCTGCGCCGACGAGGTGCGACCGGCGTCAAGCTCGGCGCGCAGCTCGGATAGTCCCACGAGGGGAGGCGGCGCACTCATCCCGCGTCCTCGTCGTCGATCACCCTCGGCACCACGAACGCCGACCCCTCCCGCTCCGGCGCGTTGGCGAGGGCGGACTCCGGCTCGAGAGACTCGCTGGCGGTGTCGTCGCGCATCGGCGTCGCCAGCGCCAGCACGTGGCTGGTGGGCGGCACGCCCTCGGTATCTACGCTCTCGAGCAAGGCCGCGTAGTCGAGCAGGGCCTCCAGCTCGCCGACGGCCCGCTCGGCCTCCGACTCTTCGAGCACAAGACGCGCGAGTGCAGCGACGTGCTCCACTTCCTGTCGTGAGATCCGGGCCATGGAGGCCCCAACGTACTCGTTCCCGCGACCGGGGGCCCCTCGAGTCGCCGGGACGGCCGGACGCGCCCTGAATCGCGCCCGCCGGGCCCCGGCTACTCAACCGCGCTAGCTTCCGCGCTTCCATGACACAACTCGAAGAACCCTTTGCGTCCCTCTCGGAGTCGATCCAGCTCGGGATCCGCAAGCTCGGCTGGACCCAGGCCACCCCGGTCCAGGCCAAGGTGCTGCCGATCATGCGCTCGGGCCGCGACCTGATCGTCCAGTCCCACACCGGCAGCGGCAAGACCGGCGCCTTCGGCATCCCGATTGCCGAGGCACTGGATCCGGATCTGGACGAGTGCCAGGCGATGGTACTCGTCCCGACCCGCGAGCTCGCCAACCAGGTGGCGGAAGAGGCGGCGGTCTTGCTCGAGGGCAAGGGCCTGCGCACCGTTCCGATCTACGGCGGCGTCGGCTACCAGCAACAGCTCGAAGCCATCGAAGCCGGCGCACATCTGGTGGTCGGCACCCCGGGCCGCATCCTCGATCACCTGGGCGCCGGGCGCTTGAATCTCGATCGGCTGGGCATACTCGTTTTCGACGAGGCGGACGAGATGCTCTCGCTGGGCTTCTGGCCCGACATGCGCGAGATCCAGAAGTACATACCGAAGGAGCGCCAGTCGTGCCTGTTTTCGGCGACGATCCCGGAGCGCGTGCGCTCGCTGGCGCGCTCCTTCCTCAACGACCCGGAGTACGTCTCGCCGGACGAGGGTCAGCTCGCGCCGCAGCAGATCGAGCACTTCTACATCGTGACCACGGCGCAGGAGAAGGAGGGCGTGCTCGCCCGCCTCATCGAGCACGAAGATCCCGAGAGCGCCATCATCTTCTGCAACACGAAGGCCGACGTGCGCTACGTGACGGCCTTTCTCCAGCGTCGCGGCATCGATGCCGACCAGATTTCCGGCGATCTCTCCCAGGCCGCGCGCGAGGTGGCCATGGGGAAGATCAAGGCGGGCAAGCTGCGCTTCCTCGTCGCCACCGATGTCGCCGCCCGCGGCATCGACATCAGCGACCTCTCCCACGTACTGAGCTATTCGGCGCCCGAGTCGCCCGAAGTCTACGTGCACCGCACCGGACGCACCGGACGCGCCGGCAAGGCGGGCGTCGCCATCTCTCTCGTATCCGGGTTGGACATCGGAAACTTCCGCCACCTCCAGAAGGTCAACCGCATCGAGATCCGCGAGCGCAAGGCGCCCACGGCCGCCAACATGCGCGAGCGCGTGCGCGAGCGGCTGATGGTGAAGATCGAGCAGGAAGTGCGGCAGCTGCCGGACAAGGAACAGCGCTTCCTGGTGGAGCGCTTCGTGCCCATCGTCGAAGAGCTCGCCAAGACCGAGGACGGCCGCAACGACCTGGCCGCCATCTGCGCCGCCTACATGAAGGAGCACAAGCCGACGACCAACGTCTCCGACGAGGCACCGGCGAAGGCTCCCGAGTCGCGGGACGAGCGGCGTGAACAAGCACCCCAGCGCAGGCCCCGGCGCCCGAAGCGCGGCGGCGGTAAACGCGGCGGACCGGGGTGAACATCGCGGTCTTCTGCGGGTCGAGCCGGCACGCAGAGGCTCACTTCATGGAGCCCGCCCGCACCCTGGGCAGCGAGATTGCGCGCCGTGGACACACGCTGGTGTACGGCGGTGGCCGCACCGGGCTGATGGGCTGCGTCGCCGACTCGGCGCTCGCGGCCGGCGGCCGGGTGGAGGGCGTGATCCTGGATCGCTTCGTCGAACAGGACGTCCACCACCCGGGCATCGATCTCATGCACACGGTGGACGACATGCGCGCGCGCAAGGCCGGCCTCGACGAGCGCGCCGAAGCCTTCGTGGCCCTGCCCGGGGGCTACGGCACGCTCGAGGAGGTGACGGAGATCCTGTCGCTGCGCAAGATCGGCTTGCACCGGCGGCAGCTGGTGCTCTTCGACATGGACGGTTTCTTCGCGGGACTGATCGCGCAGATCGAGCGCGGCATCACGGCGGGCTTCGACGCCGCAGAGGTGCGCGGCTACTTCGCGGTGACCGACGAAGTCGCCGCGGCGGTCGACCTGTGCGAAGCGTCGATCAGAGGCTGAAGCGCTCGCCATCGACGCAGAGCGTGCGCGACGCCACGTCGATCGCTGCGCCACCGAGCGCCTTCGCCAGCGCAGCGACGTCGCCAGCGCAAGCGGCGAGGGATGACTCGAGCGCCTCGCTGCCGGCATCCAGTGGCTGCAGCAGCCGCCCGGCACGCGGGCGCAGCACGCGACGCTCGACTTCGAACGACACAGCCGCCGCGGCGCCGCTGGCATCCATCAGCAACAGCCCGCCGCCGCTGCCACCGGGCCGAACCCGACACCAGTCGAGAGCAGGCTCGAGGGATTCGAAGCGCTGGAGACAATCCTGCACGAGGAGCCAGGCGGGGGCCACGCGCCGGTCGCTGCGACCGGGCAACACCGCCGCCGCCAGCCCGCGTTCGTTCACGCCGACCAGCGGAGCAGCGACCCCGTGACGCGCCACCTCGACCGACGCAAACAAACCCTGCGGACGGCTGCGCCTCAGGATCCAGGCCCCGTCGAGCCCGCGGCCGAGCAGACCCGACGGCCGCTCCAACGCAGCAGCGGGCACCGCGTCGGCGCGCAGGCGGGTCAGCTCCGACACCAACCAGGCGGCGGGCACGCCGGCGGCGGCTCCCAGCCCGCGCAGGCTCTCGGCCTGGTGCGGAAAGCTGCGCCACAGGCTGCAATCCAGCTCCCGCGCCTCGGGATCGACAAGGCCCAACCAGTTGCGCCAACGCGCGAGTCGGCTGGCCCGGGCAAAGCGCGCGGCCAACGCCGTGCAGCACACCGCACCCTGATCGCGACCCAGGTCGCGGGGCGCCCCCTCACACTCGACGATCGGGATCAACGCGATTTCGCCAGCGGGAGCACTTCGTTCAGCGACCCCAGCCGATACCCCTCGAGATCGAGTGACACCCAGCGGAAACCGAGCGGCTTGATGGCGGCCACGATTCGCACCGCCATCTCCGGGTCGAGAGCAGCCGGCAGCTCGTCCGGCGCGATCTCGATGCGCGCGACCACCCCGTGATGACGCAGACGCACCTGCCGGAAGCCGAGCCCGCGCAGCCGCTGCTCGCCCTCGTCGACCTGGCGCAACCGCTCCGGCGTCACCTCGGTGCCGTAGGGCAGCCGGGACGAGAGACAGGCCGACGCCGGCAGCTCGGCGGTGGGCAGACCCGCCACGCGAGACAGCTCGCGGATCTCACCCTTCGATAGCCCCGCAACGAGGAAGGGCGACAGCACCGCGTGCTCGTCCGCAGCCCGATGCCCGGGCCGATAATCGCCGGTGTCGTCCGTGTTGATGCCGTAGGCGATGGAGTCGAAGCCGAGATCCTCGCGCACCCGGCCCAGCACCTCGAAGAGCTCCGTCTTGCAGTGGTAGCAACGATCCGCCGTGTTCTTGCGATAGTCGTCACGTTCCATCTCGGCGGTTTCGACGAAGCGGTGGGGGATGTCGAACTCCGCGACGATGCGCTCGGCCATGGCCCGATGACTGCGCGGGAAGGACGGGGAATCCGCCGTCACGGCGAGCACTCCATCGCCCAGCGCGCGGCGCGCCGCGTAGGCGAGGTAGCTCGAATCGACACCGCCCGAGAAAGCCACCAGCAGCCGCCCGCCGCGCCGCAGCACCTGCTCCAGGGCGGCCTCTTTTCGCTGGAGTTCCGCGGAGATGGGGGACACCTGCCGAGCTTACGAAGGGCCTCCGAGGCGGTCAAGCGGTGGCGGTCCGCGGCCTGCAGCGAGCTATGCTCGGCGCAGGAGGGGGGATGAGCAAGCTTCGCGTCGGACTCTTGTTCGGGGGGCGCTCGGTCGAGCACGAGGTTTCGATCGCTTCGGCGACGTCGATCCACCGGGCCCTCGACCCCGCGCGCTACGACGTCAGCCTGATCGGCGTCGATCGCGAGGGGCGTTGGCACCTCGGCCCACCCGGCTTGCCGCCCGAAGCTTCTGTCGACGGTGAGAGCGTACACCTGCCGGTGGCGGGGGGTGCGCGAGGACTGGTTTCCGCAGAGACCGGCGATGTCGCAGCCGCCGGCAAGGTCGATGTCATCTTCCCGATCGTTCACGGACGCGGTGGCGAGGACGGAGCGCTCCAGGGCCTGCTCGAAATGGCGGGCGTGCCCTACGTCGGCTCCGGCGTGCTGGGCTCGGCGCTCCAGATGGACAAGGAAGCCTCCAAGCGCCTGTTGCGCACGGCGGGACTGCCGGTCCTCGACTGGGTCCTGGTGCGCAGCCGTGAGCTCGGACGCGAAGCCAACGCCCAGGCCGCCGCCGAGCGCGCGCTGCGCGACATCGGGCTGCCGCTGTTCGTGAAACCCGCCAACCAGGGCTCATCCGTGGGCATCCACAAGGTCAAGGCCGCCGACGAACTCCTGCCTGCGTTGCGCGATGCGGCGCGCTACGACGCCAAGATCCTGTGCGAACGCGCCGTCGACGCCCGCGAGATCGAAGTGGCGCTGCTCGGCAACGATCCGATCGAGGCGTCGGTGCCCGGCGAGATCCGCACGCAACGCGAGTTCTACGACTACGAAGCGAAGTACGTCGACGAGGACACGGAGTTGCTGGTCCCCGCTCCGCTCGAAAGCACCGCGAGCGAGCACGTTCGGGATCTGGCCGTGCGGGCCATGCAAGCACTCGAGGGCGCCGGCCTCGGTCGCGTCGACTTCCTGCTCGAGCGCGGGTCCGGCGAATTCCACATCAACGAGGTGAACAGCCTGCCCGGCTTCACCGACGCCTCCATGTACCCGCGCCTCTGGGAGGCCAGCGGGCTGCCCTACCCGGCGCTCCTCGACCGCCTGATCGAGCTGGCACTCGAGAGACAGCGGGAATGCGAAGTGCTGGAGACGGTGTACCGACGCAGCTAGGAGCCTGTTACCGCCGCTCCGCTCCCGGCAACACATACCCGAGCGCCCGCAGCTGGTTCAGCCGCATCTCGTCGAGCTCGATCTGACGCGCGTCGACGCCCCAGGGGCTCTCGGCGCTCTCGGAGTGCTCCCGCACGATGCCCAGCAGGCGCTCTGCGTCGGGGTCGTCGCCAGGGCTATAGATGTCGTGCTGCTCCGAGGGATCGCCCTCGGTGTCGAAGAGATGCACGCGCTCGGGAGACTCATCTGTCTGCGGCCACCACATGATGCGCTTGCCGGCATCCTCGACGGCAAAGATCGGCGTTTGGCGCGTGCGATGACCCCAGCCGCGATCGAGGAAGGCCAGTCGCGGCGTCGGCGCGAGCGGCTCGGCATCGAGCCCGGCGGCGGCACGAATGAGCGGGACGGCAGATCGCCCATCGATGCCCTCGAGGGGCGACAGCCCCAACAGCTCGAGGAGCGTCGGCCAGACATCGACGTTCGAGACGGGCTGCTCGACGACGACCCCCGGCATCAGTCGAAACGGCAAGCCGATGATCCACGGCACTCTCGTCACCTCGGAGTAGAGATTGCGCGCGTGCCCTTCGAAGCCGTGCTCGCGGAAGGCTTCGCCGTGATCCGAGGTGATCACGAAAAGCGTGCGATCCAGCACCCCGATCTCTTCGAGCTTTCCGTACAGGTGCGCAATGACGCGATCCGTCCAGTGGATCGCCTGATCGTAGAGGTCGAGATAGCCGACTCCGAACGGCGGCGAGTCCTGATCGAAGACGTACTGGTGCACGTCCATGAGGTGGAGGTACAGCAGGAATTTCTCGTTCCCGAACGCATCGAGAAACTCATTGGCGGAGACCAATGCGTCCTCGTCGGTGCCCTCGAGCAGCGCACCGGCCGGGTGTTGCGACTGTGCCCGCTGGCGCGCGCGGCCGGGACGCGGACGTATGTACGTGTCGAACCCCTGAGCGAAGCCGAAGTTCGGCGCCACCCAGCCGTTCCGGTATATCCCCGCCGTGCGATACCCGGCCTGCTTCAGGGTCTCCGCTGGCATCCGCGCCTCTGCCGGCAGAGCATCGTCGAAGCGCAGCAAGCCGTGATTCAAGGGCTGCGCGCCGGTCCAAAGCGACGCCATCGAGGTCTTGGTCCAGGACGATTGCGCGAGCACCTTCTCGAAGCGGATGCCCTGGCTCGCGAGCGCCGCGAGGTTTGGGCTCGTCTCCCGTCCGTAGCCGTACACATCGAGATGGTCCGCGCGCAGGGTGTCGATCACGACGAACACGACATTGAGATCGCCCCGCTGTGGCAACTCGGCAACATCCTGCGGCGTGCCTTCGGGCAGCGGCGGAACGCGCACTTCGATCTGCGTCGCGATCGCGACGACGACCAGCAACCCGGCGCCCACGAAGTAGGTAAGCGGCGAATCGATCAATCGGCGAAGCATCGGGCGTGGAACCTCCGAGAAGCGGTGATCCTAACAGCTGCCCGCGGCAGTGAAACCACCAAGCCATTCCCTCACGGCAGCGCGGCGAGCCCAAGCCGCCTCTCGAGCTCGAGCAGGTGCTCCCGCGTCGTGCCGCGCGCCGCCGGCAACGCACGCGCAAGTGTGGCGCGCGCGGCCTGCTCCTCGCCCCGCGCCAGCTGCACCGTCGCCAGAGTGTCGAGCAACGCCGGGTCGTCACCACCGCGCGCGACCGCCGCCTGGGCCAGTGCAAGGGCGCGGTCGAGATCGCGACCCAGGCCAGCCAGGCTCCAGGCCAGGTCGTTGGCGGGCTCCACCGCATCCGGCGCCGCGGCGTGCGCCGCCTCTCGCGCACGCAGGGCCTCCTCCGGCCGACCGAGCGCCTCGAGAGCAGAGGCGTGCCGTAGCGCCAGGCGTGGGTCGTCGGGGTGACGCCTGCGCGCGGCCGCCAGCCGACCCGCGGCCGAGGCGGCGTCTCCCGCCACCAGCTCGGCGCGCGCGGCGCGCAGCGCCACCCACGGCGCCGGTGCCACCTCCATCGGCAGACCGGCAAGTGCGCGGTCCGAGGCTTGCTTGCGGCCCTGGGCTTCTAGGGCCCGCGCAACCAGAATGCGCGCATCGGTGCGGGCCGGCTCGGCCTCGAGCACGGCCAGCGCCTCGTGCTCGGCGCGCAGGGCGTCGCCGGAGGCCAGAGCAGCCGCGGCCCGTTGCAGCGCCACGTGGCTGCCACCCTCGTCCAGCGCATCGAGCCGAGCCAACGCCGCGGCGGGGCGACCGGCCCGGATCTCCTCCTCGGCGTGTGCGAGCTCGCCGAGCAATGCGATGCGGTCCTTGGGGTCGGGGCCGCCGACGCGTCCCCAGGCGGCGTCCGGAGGCAATGCCTCGGGCACCACATAGCCAAGCGAGCGCAATCGCTCGCGGTCCTCGGCCGACACCGACACGCTCCGCGACACCGTCGCCGCGTCGCCCCAGGCATCGAGCTGCGCATCGAGGCGCGCCAGGCGCTCCGGTTGCTCGTGCGCCAGGTTGCGAGTCTCGCCCGGGTCCTCGACCAGGTCGTAGAGCTCGGGGCGCGGCGCGCGTACCAGCTTGAAGCGCCCGACCCGCAGCCCGAGCAGTGGGCTCCACCCGAAGTCGAACTGCGGTGCGAGCGTCTCCATGTAGATCGGACGTTCAGCGAGCTGCGCGCCACGCACCGCGCTCCGCAGATCGCGGCCGCGGGCCGCGGGCAACGGCGGCGCCCCCACCCAAGCCAACAGAGTCGGCGCAATGTCGACGAGGCTCGCGGGATCCAGCACTTCGTGTCCCGCCGGCAACCCGGCACCCGCCATGAGCAGTGGAACCCGCTGTGTCGCTTCGTAGAGCGAGTAGGAATGGGTGGGCTCGCCGTGCTCGCCGAGGCTCTCGCCGTGGTCCGCGGTGGCGACCACCAGCAAGTCCCGGGCGCCGAAGCGCGCTTCGATGGCGGCGAGCAGACGGCCGATCTCGGCGTCGACGAAGGCGATCTCGCCGGCGTACGGATCGCCGGGGAACGCGCTGGCAAAGCCGGGCGGCGGCGTGTAGGCCGCGTGCGGATCGTAGAAGTGCACCCACAGGAAGAACCGATCCGGTGCGCTGGCCAGCCAGGCCAGCGCACCGTCCACCACGGCGTCAGCACGGCGTTCCGCATAGCCCGTCGCACCCGAGACGCGCCCCGAGGTGCGGTCGTCGTAGACGTCGAAGCCACGATCCAGGCCAAAGCGCGCATCGAGCACCAGCGCGCCCACGAAGGCGGCGGTGGCGTAGCCGGCAGCGTGCAACCCCTCGGCCAGCGTGGGCAGCTCGGTGCCGAGCCGGTGGATCGAGTTGTGGCGCACGCCGTGCTGAGGCGGGTCGACACCAGTCATCAGCGAGGCGTGGGCCGGCAGCGTCAGCGGCACCGGCGAGAGAGCTGCCTCAAAGCGAACTCCGCGCGCGGCCAGGGCGTCCAAGTGGGGGGTGTGGGCCGAAGCTGCCCCGTAGCAGCCGAGGTGATCGGCCCGCAGTGTATCCACGCTGATGAGGACGATGCGCGCCGGCCCCGGCACCGGGCTCGGCGCGCAGGACACCAGCCAGATGAGTGCAAGTCCCCAGGCGACAGCCCGCCACCCGGAGAAAATGCAAACGGACCCAGAAAACAGGTACCCCGCACGGCGTCGCTGGCCACCCACGAGCGTCGACGCCGCCGGCGCTACGCCTATACTCGCGGTTTCTCTCAGTTCCTGGAGGTCTTTGCGCCCGATGTTCGAAACCAATCGCACCCCCATCGCCGGGCAAATGCGCAGCTTGGCTCTCCTGGTGCTCGCGATTTTCGCCTTCTCCGGGTGCGGAGGCGACATCGATGGCCGCCTGGCCGAGGTGCGCGCCCTCCAGGACGTCGGCCAGCACGAAGCTTCGATCGACGAGCTCCGCCAGATTCTCGCCATCGTCCCCGACCACCCCGAAGCCACCTATCGCCTCGGCGTGGCGCTCGTGCAGACCGGCGAGCCGAGCCGAGCCGTGTGGGCACTCGAGAAGGCCACCGAATTCAGAGAGTACGCGATCTCGGCGTCGCTGCTGCTGGCTTCGGCGCACTTCGCCCAGCGGAACTTCGAGGCCGCGATCCGCGCCTCGGATCGCGCCATCGAACTCGACCCGCAGCAGCACGTGGCGCTGCGCCTGCGCGCGCGCGCGAACGTGGGCGCAGGACGCCTGGAAGAAGCTCTCGTCGACGCCGAGCGGCTGCTCGAGGCCTACCCCGACGACTACGGCGTGTACGTGATTCTGGCAACCGTGCTCGGCGACCTCAAGCGCATGGACGAGGCCGAGGTAGCGCACGACAAGCTGAAGGAGATCGCACTCGAGGGAGGCGATAGCTCGATCGCGCACCGCGGCTGCCTGGCCCCCGCCTTATTCCAGCGTGACCAGCGCCGGGACATGGAGCGCGCCAGCGAGCTCTTCGACGAATGCACCGAGCTCTTCCCCACGAACGCGTTCGTGATCGGCGAGGCGATGCGTTTCTACGACAACACCAACCAACCCGAGAAGGCAACGAAGCTGATTCGCCGCGCCGTGGAGGAAGCTTCGGACAATCTCTCGTTGCGCTCGCAACTCGCTTCGCGTTTGCGCATCCGGGGCGACGTCGCGGGCGCCGAGCAGATCCTGATCGACGCTGCGGAGAGCTTCGAATCCGCCGGAGCCTGGAACCTGCTCGCCAACTTCTACCGTCTGGAGAAACGCGCCGACGACGCACTGCGGGCGCTCGACAATGTGCTGGAGCTCTCCGGCGGCGGCAACGACGCGTTGCACTTCACCCGGGCGGACATTCTGATCGATCTCGGCGAATACGATCGCGCCGCCGAGATCGCCGCGAACATCGAAGAGCGCACCTACACGAAGCTCCTGAAGGGCCGCATCGCGCTCGAACAGGGCGATGCGAAGGAGGCACTGCATCTGTTCGAAGACGGCGTGCGTGCCTGGCCCTCGAACGCCGGCGCTCGTTTCCTGGCGGGCCGCGCCGCGCTCGAGCTCGGGGACGTCGACCGTGCCATCTCCGAGCTGCGCGAAGCCATGCGCGCCGACAACCAGTCCACGCCGGCGGCGGCACTGTTGGCGCAGGTGCTCTACGAACGCGGGGAGTACGCCGAGGCCCTGCGGGTGGCAAAGATCGCGCAGCGCCAGCGCGACATGGACCCGCGGAACGTGATGGTGGTGGTGGCGCGTTCGTTCGCCCGCCTCGGCCAGTACGACGACGCACGCAGCATGCTCGAAGCCCTGCGCCAGCGACCGGACACGCGTCTTCTGGCCCACGTCGAGCTCGCGGGCCTCGAGCTCGAGGCCGAGGGGCCGAAGGCGGCCATCGCCTCCATAGAGACCAGCGGCCTCGACCTGGCGGCGGCAGAAAACGCCGAGCTGCTGCGCACCTGGGTCGACGCGATGCTGGCGGCCGGGAGAGGCGCAGCGGCACTCGCGCGAATGGAATCGATCTTGGCGCGCCAGCCCGAGCTGGCCTCCAACCACGAGCTGCGCGGCGTGGTGCTCACCCGCCTCGGCCGCGACGACGAGGGGCAGTCCGCCCTCGAGAAGTCGATCGAGTTGGACGCGGAGCATGCGGCAGGGTTCGCCGGTCTGGCAACACTCGCCGCCCGCAAGAACGACCTCGCCAAAGCCGTCGAGCTCTTCGACAAGGCCGCGGAGTTGGCACCGGGCGCTAGTTCCTACCCCTATTCGGCGGCACAGCTGACGCTGGCCTCCGGCAATCGCGACGACGCGGAAACGCGGCTGCGCGAAGTGGTGCGCAAGCACCCGAACCACGCCGGCGCGCGCAACGACCTGGCCTGGCTGCTGGCCGAGCAGGGCAAGGATCTCGACTGGGCGCTGCAGCTGGCCGAAGAAGCCCTGCGCATTGAGACGAAACCGGATTTCCTCGACACGCTGGGCTGGGTGCGCTTCCAGCGCACCGAGTACTCGGGCGCAGCCGCCGTGCTCGATCAGGCAGTCGAACAGCGCCCGGATTCACCCTCCATACGTTACCGCCTGGGCCTCGCGCTGAGCCGTGCCGGCGATACGGAGCGGGCGCGGGACGAGTTCGAGACCGCCCTCGAAGCCGGCTCCTTCCCCGAGGCCGAAGACGCACGACGCGAGCTGGCGCAGCTCACGGAGTAGGCGACGCCTCGTGCATAGACGCTGGTTCTCGATCCTGGCGCTGCTTCTCGCAGCCTGCATGTCGCCGGAAGACCGCGCAGCGGAACACATCACTCGTGGCGAGCAGGAGCTGGCCGACGACAACGTGGAAGCAGCGCTGCTCGAGTTTCAAAGCGCGCTGAAGCTGCGCCCGGGCGACGCCACGCTCTACTCCCAGATCGGCGACATTCTCTACGAGGACCGCCAGGCGTACCAGGAAGCGCTCCCCTACTACCAGGAGGCGCGCCGCATCGATCCCGATTTCATCCACGCAAAGATGCGCGAGGCACGGCTCGTCGCGTTCCGCAATCCGGAGCGAGCGCGCAAGCTGATCAATTCGGAACTGCTGTACCGCCGCACGGTGGACCCACCAGTGCTGCTTGCCGACGCACATCTGGCGCTGATCGAGGGCAAGTACGACCAGGCGCTCATCTCGGCGCGCGAAGCGGTGAGGATCGACGACACGTCGCCGCCGGGTTGGGCGCAGCTGGGAACGGTCTACATCGCGAAGATCAACAGGCGCAAGCTGCGCGGCGAAGACCCGGGTGAGCTGCTCTATGGACTGGCCCTCGGCGCATTCGACAAGGTCGAAGAGCTGAAAGGCGGCGCGTACCCGCGAGCGCGTCTCGAGACGGCGCGGGTGCACTGGTTCAATGGGGCCCACAAACGAGCCCGGCTTCACTTCATCGATGCGGTCAATCTCGCGCGGGAGCAGGGGAAGGCATCGGAGACGAAGTTCGCGATCAGCACCACCATCGACTACGCCCAGCGCGTCGGCGACGACGATCTGATCCGCCGCATGCTGCGCGAGCAGGTGACGCTGAGCCCGGCGGACTACGCCGCCTGGGCGGCCCTCGGACGGGCCTACGACTCGTTCCCGGGGCACACCGGCGAAGAGGTCCACCTGGAGCTACTGGAGCGCGACCCGGGGGAGGCGCGCGCCCACGTTCTGTATTCGGCGTGGCTCGTGCATCAGGGCCGCGAGGCGGACGCCGAAGCCCACCTCGAGACTGCCCGCGGCGAGGGCATCGACGACCCGCTGCTCGGTGAGGCCCTGGTGCGGCTGGCGCTGCGGCGCGGCGACCTGGCCAGCGCGCGCGCGGCCTGGGTGGAGATGGCTGAAGAGGACGAGACGTCACCCGTCACGCAGCTCGCAGCGGCACGCATCGCCATGGCGGAGCAGCGTCTGTCCGATGCCGTCGAGTTGCTCACGGCGCTTTCCCGGGCCCGGCCCCACTACGAGACGGAGCGGCTGCTCGCGCTGACCCATCATCAGCGCAAAGATCTTGCCGCGGCGCGCCACCACATCGACCGCGCCATGGAGCTCGCACCCCCGCCGAAGACGGCTGCCCTGCGGCTGCGCGCGAGCATCGACATCGACAGTCACGATTGGCGCCGAGCGATCCAAGCGTACGAGGAGTTGCTTCAGTCCGGCCTGACCCTGGCGCCGTCGGAGCGCGCCGACCACGCGCTCGCGCTGTATCGCAGCGAGCGCGCGGACGAAGGCAGCGAGATTCTCGACGAGCTCGCCGAAGCGCAACCGCCCGCCCCGCACGCTGCCCTCATCTTCTGGAAGCTCGAGGGCGAGCGGCAGGCCGAGCGCGCGTATCGCTTGCTGTCCCGCGCGCACAGCGCGGCGCCCATCCAGCCGGAGCTGCTGGCACTGCTCACCGACATCGACCTGGCCGCGGGGCACCCCGGCACTTCCCACGCGCGCCTCACCCGCCTGGTCGACGAACGGCTGGCCAGCCCCTACGTGCTGTTGCTGCGGGCCGAGGTGCTCGCCACGCTCGGAGCCTACCCCGAAGCCGAGGCCGATGTGCTGCGCGCGCTCGAAGCCAACCCTGCGCTGCCCGGTACGATCGACCTGCTGCACGAGCTCTACACCGCACAGGGCAAGCTCGAGGAAGCGCGGCGTTCATTCGAGCAGGCGGACAACGCCGGCGTCCTGCACGCGGGTGCGCGCCAGCTGCTCGCACGCTTCTACCGGGAAGACGGCGAGACCCAGCGCGCTCTCGAGATGCTGGAGCGCGTGGTGCAGGAAGCCCCGGACCTGTGGACGGCGCGGGCCGACCTGGCGTACCTGCTGGCCGAGGACGAGGCAACGATCGCCACCGCCCTCGAGATGGCCAGCAGCGCGCTGGCTGACTCCACCGGCGCCACCTACGCACGCAATGCCGCCGGCTGGGTCGACTTGCGCGCCGGACGCGCAGCATCGGCACTGCAGCACTTCGAAACGGCCATCGAGGCGGAGGGCGTCCGCGTGCCACCCACGCTCCACTACCATCGCGGCCTGGCTCTGCGGGCACTCGCGCGCGAAACAGATGCCGCCGCCGCGTTCGAGCAGGCACTCGCCGCCGGCGAGTTCCCCGAGGCCGAAGATGCGAGGCAGCAGCTCGAGGCGACGCGCCATGCCGGAACGGATGCCGGAAGCGCCTCCTGAAGGCGCTTCCGCCTTCCGCTGGAGCGCCGGCGGCGCTCTCGGCCTTCACGCCCTCATTTTGCTCTCGGGTCCGCTGTCGGGCGGGTCCGACCTCACGCCGCACCTGCGCCTGATGCAGCAGATGGCGGATGCACCGGCGCTGCGCAACGTCTACGCACCGGCGTTTCACGCGGCCGGCGCGCTGCTCGGCAGCCGCATCGGATGGGATCTGGCAGCCGAGCTGCTCGCCCTGGCGTCGGCGGCAGCGTTGCTGTTCGGCTTCCGCCATTGGCAACGCGCCGCGCAGCTGCCCGATGCCTGCGCTTCGCTCTTCGCGTGGGCACCCTACGGATTCGCGCTGTCCTGGTGCTTGCCGAAGGTCGAAGCCGCCGGCTACGGACTCGCCTTCTTCGCGCTGGCCTGGCTGTGGCAGGGACGTCACCTACGGCTGGCGGTAGCGCTGGCCGCGACGTTCTGGGTGCACACCGGGGCGGCGCTATTTCTCGGCCTCGCCGGCGGCATCGCCGCCCTGGCCCGACGCGATCGACGCGCGCTCGGCGCGCTGGCATTCGGCAGTGCACTCGCCGCTCCCCTCTGGGCAGCGCACGTGGTGGCCGGCTGCAGCTGGGCACAGGCGTTGCTGCTCTCGGCGGGCGACTACCTGCGCAGCACCGAGGGCTGGAGCAGCCTCGATGCCCTGCCGCGCATCGCCGTGCTGGCCGGCCCGGTTGCCGTTGCTTGTGCACTACCGGGCGCGCGAGAGCTGTGGCACCGAGAGCGCACTGTGGCGTGGCTGTGCATCGCCATCCTCGCACTCTGGAGCAACGAGCTGTGGCTGGCGCCCTTCGGCGCGCGCACCACGCTCAACCTCCTGCGCGGCCTCACGCTCCTCGCCGTTCCCGTGGCCTGCGCCGCCGGCGTCTTCATCGCGAATCGACCGCGGGTGGCACCCGCTCTGTGGGTCGCCGTGGTGCTCTGGGCACTCGGCAGCACCTGGCTTGCTCTGCCTGGCTCGTGCCAGCGCGTACCTGTCGACTGGGAACGGGTCGCCCACACCCACGTCGACCGCTGCACCTTCCGCTGGGCAATCAGCGAGGCCCGTTAGCCCGCAAGCGGATGCGCCCCGGCTCCCCGATGGCCAAGCCGGCGCGAATCGCCCGCGCTTCGGCCTCGAACTCCGCGGCATACGGTCCGCCTCGCACACCCGCGGCGTCGAGCAGCGACAGCGCCTGCTCCGGCTCGCCGCGCGCGATATGGGCGTGCGCGACCGAACGCAGCTCCGACGGAGTCAGCCCCCTCTTCTCGCGGGCCGACTCGATCCAGGTCGACGCGAGTTCGGCCACCAGCGCGCGAAACTGCGGCGCTTCGCGGATGGGCGCGTAAGAGGGGTCGGTTTCCAGCTGCTCGAAGCGATTGAAGCCGCGCGAGACGGCGCGCCGCAGCGCCGCGATCGCCGTCTGCACGTCCCCGACTCGAGCCGCCCGCTTGGCCTCCAGCACGCTCGCCACCTTCCCGTCGGGGTAGTGCTCCGCGGCATCCAACAGCAACGCCGTGTTCGATCGCCACACCGCAGCCCGCCCCGGCGTGCGCGCCGCAAACCCGACGATCAGCACCAGACCCACGAGCAACCCCACCCGGGCGAGCGCCTGCCTGTGGGCCGCGGGCGACTGCACGAGGACCCGCTGCCCGGCGAGCAACACTGCGCCGAGCAGACCGGGCAGGATGAAGTACAGGTAGCGGTCCGCAAACGGATAGAGGAAGGGAAACACCTGGGAGATCGGTGCAAAGGCCACCGCCGCCCACACCCAGTAGGCCGCCTCCGCGCTGCGCGCACGCAGTGCTGCGGCCACACGCCAGAGCGCGATTCCCAGCAGCGGCAGCGCCAACAACCACCACGGATCGAGGAGCGAGAACGCCGGCTCGGGCTCGTGGAATGTCGACGTCGGCCAGCCGCTCACGGCGAGCACCGCGTACCGCGCGCCGAGTGCGGCGACGGTGCGCAGCAACACGAAAGGCGTCCCGTAGAGCGCGGCATCGGCTGCGCCCGTGCGCTGGTGCATGCCAAACTCGACGACGGCGTAGACGGCGAAGCACACCAGCCAGGCCACCAGCCACGGCGCTCGCACGCGCCCGGTACGGCTCCATTCCAGCAATGCGGCGGCCGGCAGCACGCAGACCGCCGTCGCCTTGGCGAGCAGCGCCGCGGCGAAGAGCCACGTGGCGAGCCACGCCCGCCGCGGCAGCGCCAACAGCGCTCCGATCGCCAGTGGCAGAGCCAACGCGCTCTTGAGCTGAGACACCCACGCCACCGCTTCCACGTTCGCCGGGTGCACGAGGAAGATCGCCCCCGCCACGAGAGCCGCGCTGCGTGGCACACCGGTGGTGACCAGAAGCCACGACAGGAGCATCGCCGAGATGACGTGCAGCACCACATTCACCACGTGATGCCCGAACGTCTCGGGCCCGAACGCACGCCATGCCAGGGCGTGTCCCAGCATCTGCAGCGGCGCGTAGTTCACCACGTCGATGGCGACGGCGCCGCGCGGATCGGCGAGTGCCTTCAGGTTTTCGAGCGAGAGATCGTGCACGCGCCGGTTCTGCGCAACGTAGTGGAGGTCATCGGAGACGAACGGTCCGTGCAGCGCCGGCCGGTAGAGCACGAGGGCCAGGCCCACGCAGGCGACGAAGAGCAGCGCCAGCTCCGCGGGTCCGAACGCTTCCGCACTGCGCTCGTTCACGGCGCCTCGTCTTGCAAGCGGCGCAGGCGCCGCAGCGATTCGAGCTCCTGGCGAATTTCCGTCCCTTGCGACCCCTCGGCGGCAAGCGCCCGCTGGTAGCTGGCCTCGGCCGCTGCGAGCTCGCCGCGACGCCGGTGAGCCTGAGCCACGACGTGCTGCTCCGTCTGCGTATTCGCCCCGGTGCGCTCGGCGTAGTCGATCCAGAGCGCGGCCCAATCGCGCACCAGCTGCTCGAACTGCGGACGCCCGCGCAGCGGCGCCAGCCCCGGATCGGCGTCCAGCAGACGGAACTCGAACATGCCGCGCGCCTCGGCGCCGCGCAGCTCCTCGATGGCGCGCGCCACATCCCCGGTCTGGGCCGCCGAGCGCGCGCGCAGCAGACGCGCATTGCGTCCATTGGGATAGTTCGCCGCGGCGTCGAGCGTGAGCAGCAGGTCGTTCTCCCACAACTTCGCACGCTCGCTCGAGTGCCAGCCGAACAACACCGCGACGACCAGCACGCCACCCGCCAGCGCGTGCCGCGCCGATTGCGAGGCGCGCTCGATCCGGGGCGCCAGCGCCAGCACGCTCCCGCCCAGCAAGCCGGGCAGCATGAAGTAGAGATAGTGATCCGCCATGGCGTGCGGAAATGGAAACAGCTGCGAGATGGGGAACCAGGCCGCGGCGGCAGCCAGCCACCAGGCCGCCTCCTCTTCGCGGCGCACGAGGGTCGCGAGCGTGCGCCAGGCCAGCAGCGCACCCAGCGGAAGAGCGGCCAGCCACCAAGGGTCGAACCACGAGAGCACGGGGTCCGGCTCGTGATAGGCGGACACGCCCCAGGAAGTCGCTGCCATCACGAGATAGCGAGCGGCGTAGGCCGCGATGCTGCGCAGCTGCACCAGCGGGTCCGCGTACGCCGGAACCTCCACCCAGCCCGTGCCGCGAAACTCGGCGAACTCGACCACGGAGTACGCGAGAAGGCCCAACAGCCACAGGCCGAGGTGCAGCCAGGCTCGGCGCGGCGCCGCGCGCGCCCAGAGGAGCGCCGCCCCCATCGGAATCGCGAAGGCGGCCGCGGCCTTCGTGAGCAGCGCCAGCGCGAAGAGCCCGAGCGCGAGCCACGGCCGACGCTCGAAACACAGGAGGGCGCCGAAGGCAAACGCCAGCCCGGCGGTGCTCTTGAGCTGCGAGATCCAGGCGACGGCCTGCACGTTGCCGGGGTGCACGACGAAGAGCAGTGCCGCCGCCAGGGCGGCCAGCGGCGGCGCCCGGGAGGCCAGCAGCAGGGCCAGGAAGAGCACGCCCACCAGCGCGTGCACCAGAATGTTCACGAGGTGGTAGCCGAACGTGTGGTCCGCGAATATCTGCCACTCGACGGCGTGGAGCAGCAGGTGAATCGGAGAGTAGTTTCCAACGGCGTGAAGCTGGGCCGGACTCGCGGGGTCGAAGAACGCCGTGACGTTCTCCAGATTGATCTCGCGCAGATAGAGATTGGCGACGATGTAGCCGCCATCGTCCGAAACGAAGCGACCCTCGAGGGCACCGCGCAGCAGCGAGAGCGAGAGCACGGCGAACGCGGCGTAGAGCAGCAGCGGCCAGCCGCGCGGCCAACCCGTCCGACCGCTTCCAGAAGCCGGCGGCCCCTCGGCGCCCGATTCGGAACCCGCAACGTCAGGAGCCGTCATCGCGCCAGAGTCTACCCAACCGCGGCGCTGCTTCTGTTCGCGGCGGCGGGCTGCAGCCCGGAAGCCTTGCGGCCGATCAGCGCCTCCGATGGACTGGTGCTGGTCCAGATCATCGAGGGCTCGGCGGAGCTCGTGCGCGTGCGCATCGAGGACCGTGCCACCCGGCAGCTGACCGAAACGCCGCAGCGCGAAGAGAGCTGGCCCTATTGGTCCTCCATCGCGCAGCGACTCGTCTTCCAGGTGCGCCGCGAGGCGGGCGAATCCGACCTCGTCGTCTGGTCGGAGGAGCACGGCGAGCGACCGCTCGGCACCACGGCCGCACGCGAAGAGCGCTGGCCGGCGTGGGCCCCGCGCAGCGCCAAGCTGGCCTACGCGTTTCGCGGCGGCGATCTGCCCGCGGGCGTGGCCGTCGGCGACTTCAGGTCCGGCAGCCAGGAGGTGCTGGCCCGCAGCGGCGACGTGGACGTGTTCCTGCGTCCGAGCTGGGCGCCGGCCGGCGATCGCCTGGTGGCCCAGCGACGCCTGGCATCCGGCGCGGGCTCGCGGCTCTGGCTCCTGCGCTCGGGGGCGCCTCCGAAGCAGCTGAGCCAAGGCGCGAGCTGGTTCGAGTTCAAGCCGCACTTCACCCGCGACGCCCGATACATCGTGTTCTCGCGGCGCCGCGCCGGCGGAGGGACCGGCCAGATCGCGCGGCTCACGCTCGACAGCGGAGAGCGCGTGCAGCTGGCGGCCTCCGCGGGGGCGAGCGATCACTCGGCGCGCCCCTCGCCCACCCGCGACGAGATCGCCTTCGTCTCGACGCGCAGCGGGCGCCCGCAGATCCACCTGACCGGCATCGACGGCGAAAACGCGCAACGCCTGGCCGAGATCGACGGCGCGGCCTTCGGGCCGCGCTGGTCTCCGGACGGCGAGTGCATCGCCATGACCGTGGCACCCCCTGGGACCGCGGAGCCACGGCTCGCGGATCAGGCGTCGCTGGCAAGCAGCCGGGTGGTGGTGGTGGATCGCGCCGGCGTCGTACTGCTCGATGTGCCGGGCGTGATGCCGGACTGGATGCCCCCTTGGCACTAGCCGGCGGCACTCCGCGCATCGCGACGGCCCTGGCTCTCTGTGCGCTGGTGGCGGCGCTCTACTGGCCGGCGCGTCAGCACGAGTGGCTGAACTACGACGACGACGTCTACGTGACGGCGCTCCCGGAGATCACACTCGGCATCTCCCGCGAGGGTGTGGCCTGGGCGTTCTCGACCTTCCAGGGCAGCAACTGGTTCCCGCTCACCCGGCTGTCGTGGATGCTCGACTACGAGCTGGCGGGACTCGACGCGAAACGCTTCCACACCACGAACCTGCTGCTGCACGCGCTGGCCGCCGCCGTGCTGTTTCTCGCCCTCTCGCGCTTGACGGGCGCCCGCTGGCGCAGCGCTTTCGCGGCCGCTGTCTTCGGCCTGCACCCGCTGGCCGTGGAGCCGGTGGCCTGGGCCGCGGGGCGCAAGGACCCGCTGGCCGGCCTCTTCTTCGCCCTCGCACTCTGGGCCTACGCTGCCCAGGACGGCCGGCTGCGTGGCCCACTGCGCGTCGCGCCGGTCTTCCTGCTGCTGTTGCTCGGACTGCTTTCGAAGCAGACGCTGGTGACGTTTCCGTTCGTGCTGCTGCTGCTCGACGTCTGGCCGCTGGGCCGCTTGCGGCGAGCCGAGAGCTGGGACCGCGGCGAGCTGCGGCGTGCGCTGCTCGAAAAGCTGCCGCTCTTCGCGCTGGTCGCCGCCTTCAGTGTCGTCACCCTGGTGGCGCAGAGCAGCACCGGCATCGTCGCAGACCTGGAACGCCTGCCCCTGGCCCAGCGCCTCGGCAACGCCGCCGTCGCGCTGGTCACCTACCTCGGCAACAGCGTCGCACCGGTGGGGTTGGCCGTCTTCTATCCGCATCCCGGCGACAGCCTCTCCGCGCTGCGCGTCGCGCTGGCGCTCCTCACTCTGGCGGGCCTCGGCACCGGCGCTTGGCGCTGCCGACAACGCGCTCCGGCCCTCACGGTGGGCGCTCTCTGGTTCGCAGGCATGCTCGTTCCAGTGCTCGGCATCGTCCAGGTGGGCGACCAGGCCCTGGCGGACCGCTACATGTACCTGCCGCTGGTGGGCCTTGCGATCGCCGCCACCTGGGGCGTGCCGGAGCTCCTGCTGCGCGGTCGCCCGGAGCTCCTGCGCCGCAACGTCCTCGCGGTCGCCGGCCTGTGCGTCTTGGCCGCATTGGCCTGGACCACATCGCGGCAGCTGGCCCACTGGCGAACCAGCGAAACGCTGATGCAGCACGCCCTCGACGTCACCGGCGAGAACTACGTGGCCTACAGCCACCTGGGGGAGGCCCGGCTCGCACAGGGCGACGCGGCCGGCGCCGCCGCGCACTGGCGCGACGCGGCGCGCGTCGAGCCCCGCTACGCAACCGTGGCAAACAACCTGGCCTGGCTGCTGGCAACGCACCCCGATGCGACGCTTCGCGACGGCGACGAAGCCGTGCGGCTCGCCGAGCGCGCCGCCGCGCTCAGCGGCGACACAGCGACGACCCTCGACACCCTGGCAGCGGCCTACGCAGAAGCCGGTCGTGGGGACGCCGCCATCGCCACCGCCGAGCGCGCCCTGAGCAGCGCTCGCGCCGCCGGACAGGAGCAGCTGGCGGCGCAGATCGAGACGCGGCTGGCGCGCTACCGCTCGGGCCGAGCCTGGCGGGAGCCGAGCCGCAGCGGGAGCTAGTGCAGCCTCGGCACCGCAGCCTTGGTAGCTTCCCTGGCCGATGAGCTCATTCGCCGCTTTCTACCAGCGACCGGATCTCGAGGCCCACGCCGCCGCCGAACGCGCAATGGCGGGACGGGTCGCCGCGGCTGACAGTGCCGAGACTTTCCTCGCAGCGGTGCAGAAGTGGAACGAGGCCCGCGCCACGCTCGATACGCACGCGCAGATCGCCTCCGTTCGCTACAGCCAGTGCACGACGGACGAGTCTGCGAAGGCCGAGCAGGACTTCTGGGACGAGTCGGCCGCCACGCTGCGCGAACTCGAGGTACTCCACGCCAAGACGCTGCTGGACAGCGAGTACCGCAACACTCTCGACGAGGCTTACGGGCCGCAGTTCCTCGCACTCAAGAAGTGCCTCGCGACGACGTTCATCGATGAGATCCGAGCCGATGTCGCAGAGGAGGCGAAGCTCAAGAGCCGCTACGTAGAGCTGCTGGCCAAACCCGATGTGTCGTTCCGCGGCAACACCTACTCGCTGTCCGAGCTGATCAAGTTCTACGACCACGCCGACCGCGATACCCGCCGCGAAGCACAGCAGGCGCGCGACGCGTTCCTCGGCTCGCACGCAGAGGAGCTCGATTCGATCTACGACCAGCTGACGACACTGCGCGATCGCATGGGCCGCGCCCTCGGCCACGACAGCTACACGCCGGTGGGCTACCAGCTGATGACGCGCGCCTCGTACGGACCCGATGAGGTCGCGGCGTTTCGTGACGCGATCTACGAACACTTCCTCCCCATCGCCAACAGGCTGCACGGGATGCAAGCCAAGCGCCTCGGCCTCGACGCACTGCAGTTCCATGACGAGCCGCTGTGGGATGCCGAGGGCAACCCGCGGCCGGAGGGCGACGCGGCGTTCGTGGTCGACCGCGCCAAGACGATGTACAGCGAGGTGCACCCCAAGCTCGGCGAGTTCATGAAGCTGATGGACGACCGCGGCCTGCTCGATCTCGAGCTGCGCGACGGCAAGGCCGGCGGCGGGTTCTGCGCCAATTTCCACGACCTCGGTGTTCCGTTCGTGTTCGCCAATTTCAACGGCTCCGACGGTGACATCATGGTGATCACCCACGAGCTCGGCCACGCATTCCAGTGCTACACGAGCCGCCACCACGAACCGCGCATGGAGTATGCGTTCCCCACGTACGAGGCGTGCGAGGTCCACTCCATGAGCATGGAGTTCCTCACCTACCCGTGGATGCACCTGTTCTTCGGCGACGAGGGCGGGAAGGCCTACCGCCGCAGTCACTTCGAGCGCGCCGTCGCGGGCCTGTCGTATCTGACGTGCGTCGATCACTTCCAACACGACGTCTACGCCGAACCCGGCATGTCGCCAGCCGACCGCAACGCGCGTTGGCTCGAGCACGAGGCGCGCTACTTGCCCCACCGCGACTACGGCGGGCAGTTCCCGTACCTGCAGAGCGGAACGTTCTGGCAGCGCCAGAGGCACATCTACTTGATGCCCTTCTATTACATCGACTACGCGCTCGCCCAGGTGTGTGCGCTGCAGTTCTGGATGAGGGCGCAAGAGGACCACGACAAGGCACTCGCCGACTACATGGCGATCTGCGAGGTCGGCGGCAGCGTCTCGTTTGGCGAAATGCTCGAAGCGGGCAACGTACGCTCCCCGTTCGATGCGGACGCGTTGGCCGACATCGCCAGACGCATCTCCCACAGCCTGGAGCTCGACTAGCCGGGCTTGCGCGCCACCACGTGCAGCGTGGCTCCGCGCCGCAGCTTCGCGGCAATCACCGACGCAGCGAGGGCAAACGGCGCGGCGAGGAGCCCACAGATCAGCAGCCAGCACCGCATGCCGCGCGAATACGGCGCTGGCGCTCGGCTTGATCGCTCGTGGAGCAGGGTGTAGAGCCCGTTGCGGGGCAGCCGGCGCGAGCGGTTCAGGCCGCTCTGGATCCAGCCAAAGGGGTTCTGCCGCAACGAGAAGTGATGCTCCGACTCGACGGCGAAGCCGAGCTCTTCGAGCAGCCGCAGCAGCGCCTCACGCGGGAAGTGGAAGAGGTGACGTGGCGCATCCAGGTGAAACCAGGCCGCACCCGCCCAGCGCGCCTGCAGGCTCGAAAAATTGGGGACGGCAACGACCAGGCGCCCGCCGGGCCGGAGCACCCGGAACGCCTCGGCCAGTGCGCCGCGCGGATCCTCCAGGTGCTCGAGCACGTGCCAGAGTACGACCTCGTGGAAATGATCCCCGGCATAGCCGGCGTCGGCCAGGCGTGGTGCGACGCGCACCTCGGCGCGGGGGTCCACGCCGAGTGCTGCCTCCACCCGCAGCTCGACGCCATGCACCTCGAAGTCGCGCTCGGCGAGCGGTCCGAGGATCACGCCCCGGCCACAGCCGACATCGAGCACACGCGCGCGCGCGGGCAGACCCCGCGACAGGAACGCGATGTGGCGCGCCGCCGCCACCCGGACGAGACTCTCGATCACTCGCTGGAATTTCGTCCCCTGCTGGCCGTAGTATTCCTCCGGGTAATAGGAGAGCACCTCGTTGGCGCCGGGCATCGGCTCGTAGCGGCCGAGTCCACATTGGGAACACACGACGACCGGCGCGCTGCAGCCCTCGACCCCGAAGCGGGGCCGGGCCTCGCGAACGCCGCACACGGGACACGGCGAAACGACCACGGCCTCGCGTGTCGCGGATGCGATCTCTCGAACGGAGCACGCGTGCAGGTCTTTCGCGACGGACACAGAACCTCGGGTCGGGCCAGGAGCGGCCGGCCCTTGGCCGGGCCGCGGCGCCACGGCCCGGTCGCTGGCTCGGCAGCGTGCGGTGGCGGCGCACAAACGTCAAGCGCGAGTCCGTTCGGGAGCTGCAGTTGAGTCGACAGACGCTGGCCTTCGCCACCGCTGCGGCACTCCTGTGTGCGGCCCTCCTCGGCTTCGCCGGTCGACAGCTGGAGACTCCCGGCCTCTACTACGACGAAGCGGTCCAGGCGGCGCCAGCAGCCGAGTTTCTGCGCGACGGCGGCCGCCCGCTCGAAATTCCCGGCGCCCGCAACGCGCGGCTCTTCGGCGGCTGGTTTCCCCTGATGACCCAACCCTACATGAGCGGGCTGAAGAGCCAGCTGCTGATCCCGAGCTTCGCGCTCTTCGGCGCCGGCCGAGCCAGCCTGCGCATGACCACGCTGGTGTGGGGCTGTCTGGGTCTCGTGCTCTGCATGCTGTGGGTGCGGACCGTGTGGGGCACGCCGGCGGCGCTGCTGACCGGTCTGCTGTTGGCGAGCGATCCGAGCTTCGTCTTCGTGACGCGCCACGACTGGGGCTCGGTCTCCCTGGCGCTGATGTGTCGCGGAGGCGGCCTCTGGTTGCTGTCGAGCGGTTGGGGCGTCGCGGCCTGGCGGATCGCGCTGGGCGCCTGCCTGCTCGGCCTCGGCGTGACGAACAAGATCGACGCCGCGGCGTTCCTGCTGGGCGCGGGCGCGGCGCTCTGGCTGGTGGCGCCGGCGTGGCTGGCCCGCGAGGTGCGCGAACGACCGCGGCACGCGCTGCTCTCGATCGGCGGTGTGCTGCTCGGCGCGTCGCCGATGCTGCTGGCGCTGCCCGGCGTGTGGGGCGCCACCCGGGGCATGCTGCGCAGTGCGGCCAGCCGCAGCAGTCAGTTCGCCGAGAAGCTCGACACCTGGCAAGCACTCCTCGACGGTTCGCACTTCCACCGGCTGATGCTGACCGGCGGGCGCTTCGACGCACTCTCGAACGTGCCGGACGCGGCGAGCGGTGCATTCCTGTGGTGCTTCGTGGCCGCATTCGCGCTGCTCCTCGTCACGGTTGCGCGCGATCCCGGAGGGCGTCGCCGTGAAGCCTTCGTGCTGCTCGCCACATTGCTGACCGCGGCCTGCCTGCTGGCGATGCCGCGGGCGGCGCGCATCCACCACGTGATGAACGTGATGCCGCTGCCGCAGCTGCTGGTCGCCCTGGCCGCACTGCAGCTCTGGCGGCTCGCACCGCTGGGGCGTATCGCGGCTGTAGCCGCGGTGGCTACGGCAGTCGCGGGCCACCTCCACGTCGACGCGCGCACCCTCGACACGCTGCGCGAGAGCGGCGGTCGCGGCCGCTGGTCGGGTGCTCTCGAGCGTTTCGCCGGTGAGCTGCCGGCGGAGACCGTCGTCGTCAGCCTCGACTGGGGCTTTCACGCGCCGCTGATGCTGCTGCGGCCCGAGCTCGCGCTCGAAGAACCCGTCTGGCGGCTGTCCAGCGCCGCCCCAGCGGGCCCCGGGGCCACGCTGCGCGGCACGCCGCGACACGTCTACCTGGTGCAGCTGCCGGGCTACGAGGTCTTCGAGATCGGAGCGGCGCTGCTCGAAGCCGTTCGCGAGCTGCCGCAGGGCGTCGCGCGCATCGAGAGCGTGGCGGACGCCAGCGGCGCGCCGGCGTTTCACGCCGTGCGCTTCGCGAGGCCGCATACACTCTCGTACCGGGGCAGCTTCGACGTAACGCTGCGATGAGCGCGAGCCAGCTGCGCGCCCCGAGGGTGAGCCGACCGCCGCTGCATCCGAACGAAGCGTCGAACTCCGCCGGCAGAAAGGCTCAGCCGAGCTCGAGATTCGCGTAGCGCAGCACGATGGTCTTCACTCCGGCGCGCTCGAACTTGATGCGCAGCTTCTGGCCGCCCCCCTGGCCGATCACCTGCAACACCGTACCCGGCCCGAAGATCGGGTGACGCACGTGCAGGCCCGCCGCGAGTTCGCCATCGGCCACGTCACCCGGTGCATCCTGGGCATAGGAGTAGTCGAGGCTCGAGTCACCGGCACTCGCGCGCTGCGTCCGAGCCGGCGCCGCGAGCACCTCATCTGGAATCTCGCGCAGGAAGCGCGACGGCACGCCGTAGGTGCGCGAGCCGTAGCGCAGCCGCTCGCGCGCGCTCGTAAGGGTGAGCTCCTCCATCGCGCGGGTCATGGCGACGTAGCACAGCCGTCGCTCCTCCTCGATGCCCACCTCGTCGCGCAGGGAGCCCGCGTGCGGGAACACGCCCTCTTCGAGCCCCACCACGAAGACGACGGGAAACTCGAGCCCCTTCGCGGTATGCACCGTCATCAGCGACACGCACTCGTCCCGGTCGCTCCAGGCGTCGATGTCCGAGACCAGCGCCACCTGATCCAGGAAGAGCTCGATCTCGCTGCGCTCTTCTGCCTCACCGCCGAGCTCGCGACCGAAGTCCTCGGCGGCGGAGATCAGCTCCCGCAGGTTCTCGAGCCGCCCCTCGGCCTCGGGCGAGCCCTCCTTCTCGAGCGCCTTCACGTAGCCCGAGCGTTGCAGCGTGAGCGCGAGAGTTTCGGACGTCGTGCAGCCCCGGGTCTCATCCTGAAGCCCGTCGATGAGCTCCAGAAAATCGCGAATCTTCGGGCCCGTGCGCCCACCCCCCTGCTCGCCCATGCGCCGTAGTCCTTCGAGGAGCGTCAGCTGTGCCTCGTCGGCGAGCGCCACGGCGCGCTCGAGGGTCGTGCGCCCGATCCCCCGGGACGGCCGCGCCAACACGCGGCGCAGCGCCATCGGGTCGGCCGGGTTCACCAGCAGGCGCAGCCAGGCCAGCGCATCCTTCACCTCGGCGCGCTCGTAGAAGCGCACTCCCCCCACCACCATATGGGGCACGTCGTACTTGAGCAGCTCGTCCTCGAAGACCCGCGATTGCGCGTTCGTGCGATAGAAGATCGCGCACTGCCCGTAGCTGCGATCGGATTCGCGCACGGCGGTCAGGAGCTTTCGCACGACGAAGGCGGCTTCCTCGCGGTCGTCGCTGGCCTCGTAGATCGAGATCTTGTCGCCGCCTTTGCGATCGGTGAAGAGCCGCTTTTCCTTGCGTGCGACGTTGTGGGCGATGACGGCACTCGCCCCGTCTAGGATGGGCTGGGCCGAGCGATAATTCTGCTCGAGGCGCACCACCTCCGCGTCGTCGTAGTCCTCCTCGAAATCGAGGATGTTGCGCACATCGGCACCACGCCATGCGTAGATCGACTGATCGGGATCTCCCACGACACATAGGTTCCGATGCTCACCGGCAATCTGTTGCACCAGGCGGTACTGGACGCGGTTGGTGTCCTGGTACTCGTCCACGAGAACGTACTGCCAGCGCTTGCGATACCAATCGAGCACGTCGGGAAAGCGATCGAAGAGCTCGACGGTCTTGACCAGGAGGTCACCGAAGTCGAGGGCATTGGCATCGACCAGCAGGCGCTGGTATGTGGCGTAGATCTCGGCGGCGCGCTGGGCCTCGAAGTCGTAGGCCTGGTCGTGGGCTGCGGCGGTGCCGACGCCGGCGTTCTTCCACTGGTCGATGCGCCAGGCCATGCGACGCGGATCGGTCTCCTTCGGATCGAGACCGTGTTTGCGCAACGCTTCCTTCACCAGCGCCAGGCTGTCGGTCTGGTCGTAGATGGCGAAGCCGCGAGAGAAGCCCAGGTGGCCGATCTCCCGGCGCAGAATGCGCACACAGGTGGAGTGGAAGGTGCCGAGCCATACCTCTTCCGCACCGGGGCCCAGCAACTTGACGACGCGCTCGCGCATCTCGCCGGCGGCCTTGTTGGTGAAGGTGACGGCGAGAATGCTCTCCGGGGCGATGCCGCAGACGCCGATCAGGTAGGCGATGCGGTGCACCAACACCCGCGTCTTGCCGCTGCCCGCACCCGCGAGCACCAGCAACGGCCCTTCAGTCGTCTCTACCGCGCGCCGTTGCCCGGGGTTCAACCCGTCGAGCAACGAGCCCGCTCCGCCCTGCAGCAACTTTTTCTCCCAGGAGGAGGACTGGGGAAACCGGAAGCTACTCGACGGTGACGCTCTTGGCGAGGTTGCGCGGCTGATCCACGTCGGTGCCCTTGAGCACGGCAATGTGGTACGCGAGCAACTGCAGCGGCACCGTGGCCAGGATCGATGTCAGGTACTCGCCGCAATCGGGAATGCGGATGACGTCATTCGCCTTCTCGCCGATCTCCTCGTCACCCTCGCTGGCGAGAGCGATCACCTGCCCGTCGCGCGAACGCACCTGTTCGAGGTTCGACACCACCTTCTCGTAGACCGGGCTCCGGTTGGCGATCACCAGCACGGGCATGTTCTCGTCGATGAGCGCCACGGGCCCGTGCTTCATCTCACCGGCGGCGTAGCCCTCGGCGTGGATGTAGCTGATCTCCTTCAGCTTGAGCGCTCCCTCGAGGGCGATCGGGTACATGATGCCGCGACCGAGGAAGAGGAAGTTCGTGGCGTGGAAGTACTTCTGGGCGATGGCATGGATCGCCCCGTCGAGCTGTAACACCTGCTCCACGAGCCGCGGCAGTCTCATCAGATCGCGCACGTGCTCACCCAGCCGTGCCTCGCTCAGGCGGCCACGCGCGACGCCGAGCTTCAGCGCCAAGAGGTAGTGGGCGACGACCTGAGTGGTGAAAGCCTTGGTCGATGCCACGCCAATCTCGGGCCCGGCGTGGGTGTAGAGCACGTCGTCGCTCTCCCGCGCAATGGTCGCCTCGCGCACGTTGCAGATCGAGATGACCCGCGCGCCGCTCTCGCGACCAAGACGCAGCGCGGCCAGGGTGTCGGCGGTCTCGCCGGATTGCGACACCGGCACCACGGCACAGCGCTGGTCGAGGATCGGGCTGCGGTAGCGGAACTCGCTGGCCAGATCGACTTCTGCCGGCAGGCCGGCGATCTGCTCGTAGAGATACTTGCCAACCATGCAGGAGTAGTAGGCGGTGCCACAGGCGACGAGGAAGAGGCGATCGAGCGAGCTGGCCGACGCCTCGTCGATCTCGATGCCGTCGAGGGCCACATCCGTGTCGCCTTCGTGCACACGCGTGCCGATCGTGTCGAGCACCGCACGCGGCTGCTCGAAGATCTCCTTCTGCATGAAACGGTCGTAGCCGCCCTTCTCCGCCGAGACGGGGTCCCACTGGATCGGGCGCGGCGCGCGGTCGACCCGACCGCCGGCCGCCTCGCTGATCTCGACGCCATCCCGCGTCAGCACCGCGAATTCGCCGTCTTCGAGGAAGAGCATCTGGCGCGTGTAGGGCAAGATCGCAGGAATGTCGCTGGCGAGGAACGCCTCCTTCTCACCCAGGCCGAGAATGATCGGGCTGCCGCCGTTCTTGGCGGCGACGATCCGACTCGGATCCGTGGCCGAGAGCGCGCCGAGGGCATAGGAGCCCACGAGCCGGCGACACGCAGCGCGCACGGCGTCGAGCATGCCGAGCCCACCGGCCAACTCCATGTCGACGAGATGCGCCACCAGCTCGCTGTCGGTCTCGGACTCGACGCTGCGGCCCGCCGCCTCGATGGCTGCGCGCAGCTCGCGGTAGTTCTCGATGATGCCGTTGTGCACGATCACCACATCACCCGCTCGGTGAGGATGCGCGTTGCGCTCGGACGGCTTGCCGTGGGTCGCCCAACGCGTGTGCCCGATGCCCACCTGTCCGGGCACGGGATCGTCACGCAGCATGTTCTCGAGCGCCGCGAGCTTGCCGAGCGCACGGCGCACGGAGATGCCGTGGCCGTCGTAGATGGCGACGCCGGCCGAGTCATAGCCGCGGTACTCGAGACGGCGCAGACCGTCGATCAGGACATCCATGGCGCGGTGGTCGCGCCCCACGTAGCCGACGATTCCACACATGGCGGGCTCCTACTTGAGCTTGTCCTCAGGCCGCTTCCGTCGGCTCCAGCCTGCGACGTGTTTCTGATCGCGGCTGCGGCCGAGGGCAAGCGAATCGTCCGGGACGTCTTTGGTGATCGTGGATCCGGCAGCGATGGCCGCGTTGCGTCCCACCGAGACCGGGGCGATCAGGTTGACGTTGCAGCCGACCACGGCGCCCGGGGCAACGCGCGTGCGGTGTTTGCCCCGCCAGTCATAGTTCACCGTAATGGCGCCACAGCCGAAGCTCGCTCCCTCGCCCACATCGGCATCCCCGATGTAGGAGAGGTGGTCCGCCTTCACTCCAGCCGCGAGCTGGCTGTTCTTCACCTCGACGTAATTGCCAATGCGCACACCCTCGCCGAGGGAAGTTCCCGGACGCAGGTGCGCCGAGGGCCCGATCTCCACGTCGTTCGCGAGCGAGGAATCCTCGATCACGCAATTCGCCTTCACGTGGCAGCCCTCTCCGATGCTCGTCTGCCCCTGGATGACACAATTCGGCTCGATCACGGTGTCCTGCCCGACCTCGACGTCGACGTCGATGTAGGTCGTGGCGGGATCCACAACAGTGACACCCGCGAGCATCAGACGGTTCAGGATCCGGGCGCGCATCAGCGCCGCGGCCTCGGCGAGATCCACCCGGGTGTTGACCCCGATGCCCTCGCTGTCGTCCTGGAGCCGCAGCACTTCGACCCGGCGGCCTTCGGCGAGCAGGATCTCGACGATGCTGGTGAGGTAGATCTCGCCCTGGGCGTTCTCGGCGTCGACCTGGGCCAGACACTTCCAGAGAAGGTCCCGCTCGATGAGGTACACGCCGGTATTGCGCTCGGCAATCGCGAGCTCTGCGGGCGTCGCGTCGGTGGCCTCGACCACGCGGGCCAACGCACCGTCGGGCGCGCGCACGAGGATGCCGGGAACGTCGATCTCGCCGGAGAGGATTACCAGGTCGGCGGCGGTCTCCTGCTTGAAGGCCAACATGCGTTCGAGGGTCTCGGCGCGCACGAGCGGCAGATCGCCGTTGAGCACCAGCACGTCGCCGCTGAAGCCGGCGAGCTCGGCCTCGCTCTGGAGCACCGCATGGCCGGTGCCGAGCTGCTGGTCCTGCTGCGCAAAACGGGCGCGACCGGCGAAACGCTGCCGCACGTTGTCGGAGTCTCGCCCCACCACCACGACCAGGCGCTCGGCGCCCAGCGCCTCGCCGGCGGCGAGCGTGTGGTGGAGCAGCGGGCGCCCACACAGCGGGTGAAGCACCTTCGCCAGGCGCGACCGCATGCGCGTGCCCTGCCCCGCGGCGAGCACCAGCACGGCGAGCGACGGGATTCGTGACATGGCCCTCTCTCTTCGGCGCGTTCTTGCCGGTTCCTGAACCCGGATTGTCCCTCCCCGAGGGGACAACCAAGGGTAGCAGCCGCCGCGGGGCCGGAGAACGCTATATTGCCGACGGGCCACGCTGCCCACGAGGCACATCCGATCCAGATCTTCGGCAACAGCAAGGGGCTCAAGGCGAGCCACGTCCGTCAGCTCGAGCGGCTCGGCAACCGGCGCCTGCCGGCCGAACGCCTGGTTACCCAGGATTTCGCTCGTCAGCTGACGGCACTGAGCCACGAAACCGGCCGGCTGGTCGGGGTGCTCGTGGATCGCCGCGGAGACGTGACCCACGTGATGGTGGGCGACTCGCGTTCGCTCGAGATGCCCGACTGGGGACGCATGCGCGCCGGGCGCGGGCGCCTGCGGGGCCTGCGCTGCATCCACACCTGCCTCGGGGACGACGGGCTGACCCGCGACGACCTGACGGACCTGGCGCTGCTGCGTCTCGACGCAATGGTGAGCATCGAGACGCTGGACGACGGGCTGCCCGGGCTCGCCCACGTCGCGTCGCTCAAGCCCGCCAACGAAGCCGGCACGGCGATCGAGAAGCTCGAGCCGACCCATCCGGCACAGCTCGACCTCGACTTCCGCGAATGGATCGACGCGCTGGAAGAAGAGCTGGCGCGCCAGAGCCAGACGCGCGAGGTCGCCGGCGCGGAACGCGCGATCCTGGTGTCGGTGACCGGCGGGCGGCAGCGCGCCGACGTCGACGCACAGCTCGACGAGCTGAAGGAGCTGGCGCGTTCGGCGGATGTCGAAGTGGCGGAGGTGGTGACCCAGCAGCGCCCGCGGGTGGACCCGAAGACGCTGATCGGCTCCGGGCGCCTGCAGGACCTGGTGATTCGCGCCTTCCAGGCTGACGTGGATCTCGTGATCTTCGACCAGAACCTGACGCCGGCGCAGGCGCGCAATCTGGGCGAGAAGCTCGACCTGCGGGTCATGGACCGCACGCAGCTGATCCTCGACATCTTTGCGCAGCACGCGCGCACGCGGGACGGCAAGCTCCAGGTCGAGCTCGCGCAGCTCAAGTATCGGCTGCCGCGGCTCGCGCAGCGCGCCGACCTTTCCCTGTCACGGCTCGCCGGCGGCATCGGCGGGCGCGGCCCCGGTGAGCAGAAGCTCGAGATCGACCGCCGCCGCACCCGCGACCGCATCCGCCGCCTCGAGAAGGAGCTCGACAAGCTGCGCAAGCAGCGCACCGCCCGGAGACGCCGCCGCGAGCGCCGAGAGCTGCCGATCCTCTCGATCGTCGGCTACACGAACGCCGGCAAGAGCACGCTGCTGCGCGCGCTGACCCGCACGGAAGTGCACGTCGAGGACAAGATGTTCGCCACCCTCGACCCCACCTCGCGACGCCTGCGCTTCCCGCAGGATCGAGAGGTGATCGTCACCGACACGGTGGGCTTCATTCGCGACCTGCCGGCGGATCTCGTCGAGGCATTCCGTGCCACCCTCGAGGAGATCTCAGAGGCCTCGCTGCTGCTCCACGTCGTCGACGTCGCCGCGCCGGACTTCGAGCGGCGCATCGCGGCGGTGCGCGAGGTGCTGGCGAAGATCGGCCACGGCGACACTCCAGAGCTGCTCGTCTTCAACAAGATCGATCGTCTGCCGCCGGGCGTCGGCACAGCCATCGCGGAGCGTCACGGCGCGGCGGCGGTCTGCGCGCTCAAACGCCGCGGCCTCGCGGATCTGCTCCATCGCGCGGACGAACTTCTGGGCAAATCGCAGCCGAACGCGAAGGGGCTTCCGGGCCCCCGCCAGGAAGCGTACGGGGGATAGGCCATGGCACGACGAGCAAAGATCACCGGCACCGGCATGTACGTCCCCGAGCGCGTCGTCACCAATGAAGACCTCGCGAAGCTGATGGACACGAGTGACGAGTGGATCCGGCAACGCTCCGGCATCGCCGAGCGCCGCCACATCGAGCCCGGTCAAACACCGTCGGATCTCGCGCTCGCGGCTTCTCGCCGCGCCCTCGACGCCGCCGGTCTCGACGCCAGCGACATCGATTGCATCGTGCTCGCGACGCTCTCGCCGGAGGCCGACTTCCCCGGCACCTCGTTCTTCCTCCAGGACAAACTCGAGGCCGGAGACACCCCGTGCTTCGACCTGCGCGCCCAGTGCAGCGGCTTCGGGTACGCGCTCTCGGTCGCCAAGAGCTTCATCGAGGCCGGACAGTTCCGGCGCATTCTCCTGCTCGGCTGCGAGGTGCATTCGACGGGCCTCGACTTCACGGACGCCGGGCGCGACGTGGCGGTTCTCTTCGGCGACGGCGCCGGCGCCGTCGTGCTCGAGGCGAACGAGGACGCTTCCGACACCTCGGCGCTGCTCGAGATCCGCCTGCACGCCCAGGGCAAATTCGCAAAGAAGCTCTGGGTGGAAGCACCCGGCTCCGGCATCGCTCCCGCACGCATGACCCACGAACTCATCGACCAGGGCCGCCACTTCCCGCACATGCAGGGCAAGTTCGTCTTCAAGAACGCGGTGACACGCATGCCCGAGGTGCTCATCGAAGCCCTGAACGCGACGAGCCTGAAGCTCGACGACGTCGACCTCTTCCTCTTCCACCAGGCCAACCTGCGCATCAACGATTACGTCGCCCAGCAGCTCGAAATCCCGCCGGAGAAGTGCCTCAACAACATCCAGCGCTACGGCAACTGCTCCGCGGCCTCGATCCCGATCCTGCTCGACGAAGCGGTCCGCGAGGGGCAGCTGGAGCGCGGCCAGGTGGTGGCGATGACCACCTTCGGGTCCGGCTTCTCCTGGTCCTGCGCGGTGGCGCGCTACTGATTTCTTGACGCGCCGCGGTGAAGCGCGAGGCGCAGAAATTCATTCAAATACTTGAATTTACAGGGTCAATTTCCATTCACGGGCGACCCAGTGGGGCCCTTGACTCCATGACGCACCGTGTTAAATTTCGCCGCGTCCAAAACGATCCCGAGCCCCGCGCAGCCAGACGCGCGCCCAGCCGGGCTCACTCAAACTAGGAGAAATCAGCATGGCGCAACCCGCCACCAGCTTCGTCGACGAGAGCCGCGAGCGCATCCATTCGGCCCGCGAGCGCATCGACAGCGAATTCAAGAAGGCCCAGAAAGACCTGGAAGGCCGCCGCAAACGCCTCGAGAAGCAGCTCTCGAAGAACCGCAAGGGCTTCGAGAAGCAGACCAAGCAGCTGCGCAAGGACCTCGAGAAGAACAGCATCGTCAAGCAGCTGAACCGTTGGCGCAACGACGCCGAGGATCAGTTCGAGGACGTGCTGGGGAGCCTGCTCGGCTCGTTGCAGATTGCCACGCAGTCGGACGTGAAGAAGATCGACCGCAGGCTCTCCAAGATCAGCAGGCAGCTGAAGGAACTGGACGCCAGCAAGCAGAGCCCCGAGTCCCAGTAACTCCGACGGGATGAGGCCCGCATGGGCCTGGCCCGGGAACGCTCGGGCCCCAACCACACGACGGCCCGGTGGCACATGCCACCGGGCCGTTTCGCGTCTGATAGCCTGTGCCGCGACGGGAGACTCCATGGCTGGCTTCGACGGCGTCGACTTCCTGCGGCTCGACGCGCTGCTCTCCGACGAGGAGAAACTGGCCCGGGACAGCGTGCGCGAGTTCGTGAGCCGGGAGTTCCTGCCCCGCATCCAGGAGTTCGTGCGGCAGGACGGCGCCTTCCCGATGGATCTCGTCCCGCAGCTCGCGGAGCTCGGGCTCTTTGGCGCCAACCTGCACGGCTACGGCTGCGCCGGCATGAACAACGTGGCCTACGGCCTGGTCATGCAGGAGCTCGAGCGCGGCGACTCGGGGCTGCGCTCCTTTGCCTCGGTGCAGGGCGGCCTCGTCATGTACCCGATCCGCACCTACGGCAGCGACGAGCAGAAGGATCGCTGGCTGCCGGAGCTCGCCGCGGGCCGCGCCATCGGCTGCTTCGGCCTGACCGAGCCCGACTTCGGCAGCCATGCCGGCGGCATGCTCTGCAGGGCCGTCCGCCACGGCGACGGCTGGCTGCTGAACGGCACCAAGCGTTGGATCACCAATGGCAGCGTCGCCGACGTCGCGCTGGTGTGGGCGCGCACCGATGCCGGGATTCGCGGCTTCCTGGTCGAGACCGATCGCAAGGGCTTCGAGGCGCGCGACATGAAGGGCAAGTTCTCGCTGCGCGCGTCGATCACCTCCGAGCTCTTTCTGCAGGACGTGGAGCTTCCGGAGGCAAACCGACTGCCCGGGGCCGAGGGGCTGAAGGCACCGCTCTCGTGCCTCACCCAGGCGCGCTACGGCATCGCCTGGGGCGCCATCGGCGCGGCCATGGCCTGCTACGACGAGGTGGTGCGCTACACGCGCGATCGGATGGTGCAGGGCGGACCGCTCGCCGGCAAGCAGCTCACGCAGGAGAAACTCGTCTTCATGCTGAGCGAGATCACCAAGGCGCAGCTGCTGGCCCTGCGCGTGGCGCAGCTCAAGGACCAGGGCGAGCTGCACCACTCGATGGTATCGCTGGCCAAGCGCAACAACGTCGACATCGCGCTCTCGGTCGCGCGGCTCGCGCGAGACCTGCTCGGCGCCAACGGCATCGTCGACGACTACCAGGCCATGCGCCACATGCTGAACCTGGAGACCGTGCGCACCTACGAGGGCACCCACGACGTGCACACCCTGATCCTCGGCAAGGAGATCACGGGGCTCTCGGCGCTGTGAGCGGCGGCGTCCCGATCGATCTAGCGCCGATCGAGACGGTAGAGGATGGCTTTGCTCGCGCCCTCGTCCTCGGGATCGAAGTTGTACTTCTTCTTGGCCGCCTCCAGGAAGGCGGCGCGGGTCGCAGCATCGTCCGCCCTTGCTACGCGTAGCTCGTAGATCGCCTCGCCCACTCGCAGCCGGACGAACGGGTCCTCCCTCAGGTGGTGCACCCATTCAGTTTCCTCGCCGCCGCCGGCAGCGATATAGAGGGCCTCCTCCATCGCGGTGACCCAGATGTTGACGGAATAGGGGTCCACCGGGCGGGTCTCGAGCTGAACGACCTTTACGGCATCCGTGAACGCCCAGCTCTCCGGAGTGCGCTGGACCTCTCCGGAGAGCGCGCCCCCCGGAATCATGACGATCGGCTCACAGCCGATCGTCAGCAAGCACAGCATGAGCAGGGTCAGAGAGCGCATGAAGTCTCCTCGCGAATCGCGCCGCCATCGCGCATCCGCCGGCAGCGTAGCCCAGCGTTCCAGCCCGCTGGGGAGCAGATCACCGCGCTCGCGCAGCCGCCGCGATTCGGCGGCGGGCCTCGCTGCGGAGCGCCTCCGGCAAGGGACCCTTGCGCGCGGCCGCCACGTTCGAGGCGAGGTGTTCGGACTTCGCCGTTCCCACGATCGTCGTGTGAAGGTCCGGATGCCCCAGCGCAAAGCGGAGCATGAACTCCATCCGCGGCAAGCCCTCGAGCAGATCGTCGAGCCCCGCCCGCGTCCACAGGTCGCGCCGGTCGCGGACGAAGCCGCGCCAGAAATCGTGATCCTTCTCGTCATCGTGATCGGGCGCCGTCGCACCGCGCGCGACCCCACCCCGCACGATCGTCCCCGCACCCGCCTCGGCCGCACGCGTGATCATCGCCTCGTGCTCGGGCTGCAGCGCCGAATACGGCAGCTGAAACACGTCGAAGACCCCCATCTCGATGTGGTCGGCGAGGTCGGGCAGCACGCTCGACATGCCGAGGAAACGCACCTTTCCCTCTTTGCGAAGCTCGATCATCGCCTCGACTGTCCCCTGCTCCTCGACGAGCGCCCGCGAGGGGCTCGAGTGAATCTGCACGAGATCGAGGTGGTCGGTCTTCAAGCGACGAAGGCTCTGCTCGACACCCGCGCGGATATTCTCCGCACTGAAGTCGTGCTCGAGCTTCCCGTCCTTGAATGCCGGCTCGCGACCCACCAGACAGCCGCACTTGCTCGCCAGAAAGAACTCCTGTCGTCGGTGTGACAGGTGCTTCCCGATCAACTCCTCAGAGAGACCGTAGTCGGGCGCGGTATCGATCAAATTGATGCCGGAGTCGAGAACCGAGCCCAGCAGCCTGTTGGCTGCCTTGTCGGCGGTCGCCCCAGCAGAACCGGCGAGCTCCATTGCGCCGAATCCAAGCCGGGTCGTCTCGAAGCCGGTCCGACCGAGGGGGTTCTTCTGCTGGGACATCACGCCTCGCTATCCGTCCGCCCCGGTCGATCGTGGAGTGGACCCTTGGGCAGCGTTCCGTCGACATCGGTGAAACCATATTCGTCGGCGAGATCACGCGAAGGGAAGACCCGCCCCGTGCGCTCGAAGACTCCCGAATCAGCGGCCAGCGCCGCGACGGCGCGCCCCGTGAAGCGCAGCGATTCCGCCGTACTGAAGTCGAGTCCCGGCACGCGATCCAGATTGCTCTGGTTGCGCTCGGTCAAGACGAGGCCCGGCCAGAGGGAGACGACCGTGACGCGATGACGCCTCAGTTCATGTGCCATGTCGACCGTGAGACGGTCGAGGGCCGCCTTGCCCACACCGTAGGCCACGTGCCAGGCGTACTCGCGCGCACCGGAAGAGCTGATATTTGCGATCAGGCCCGAACGCTGCTCGATCATCATCGGTGCAGCCAGCCGGCTCGCGGCATAGGCCGAACGCGTGCCGACGTCGACCATGTCGTCCCAATTCGAGAGCGGGAGCTCCCAAAAGGGTCGGCCCGAGGCCAGCTCTTTGGGGATGATGAAGGCATTGTTCACGAGCACATCGAGACGACCCTGCTCGTCGCGGACGCGGGCGAAGAGTGCTTCGACCGCAGCGTCGTCACGATGATCACAGGCGACGGAGATTCCGTGCCCCCCGGACGCATCGACCTCCGCCGCAATCGCCTCGACCGTCCCGGCTTCGGGCGGATCGCCCGCGCAGCTTCGTCGACCCGTGCAGTATACGGTTGCGCCACGTGCACCCAATTCGATCGCACAGCCACGACCGATGCCACGGCTCGCCCCCGTGACGATCGCAACCGTTCCCTCGAGCCCAGCCTGCCCCGACACGATTCGGTCACCCTCCGAACGAATCCGGTCCAGCGTCTCTGCGACGCTGGATCGGCTAATGGCGGTCACTCTGTCTTCACCCGCTCGTGCTGGTCTCAACCCCGGCCGGATGGGTTTCGCACCCGCTCGACGACGAGGCGAAGCTCCGTGGAGTCATCGCATCCTGCGACCCCATTCGGCAAGCAGGGCTTGATCGCACTCTTTTCCCATGCAACGAGGCGCCCGCAGTGCCAGGCGAGACAGAGCACCTGCCAGATCACGATGGCGCAGAGGCCGTACTCGGCAACGCGCTGACCAGGAATCACCCAGTCGAGGGCCAGCGCCGCGGTGAAGAAGGCGAGGTTGACGTTGCGCCGGGAGATGAAGGTGCGCATGCGCGCGTCGAGCGGCGTGAACCCGTGAATGGATCGCCCGGTGCGGCCCTTGAAGACTCCGGTGATGATGCGGTCGGCCACGTAGAACCCCAGCATCCACAGGGACCACTGGAACGGCGCGGCCGTCAAGCTGCCGCCACCGAGCGCGTAGCCCCAGGCCATGTACCAGAGGGGCGGGTGAAGGATGTCGAGCACGTGATCGAAGTACTGCCCAAAGCTGGACGACTTGTAGGTGAGCCGGGCGAGCTTGCCGTCCACCGAGTCGAGCACGCTCATCAGGTAAGACAGGGCCAGGGCTGGCAACCACGCTCCGGCGGCGAACAGCGGCAGCGACGCGGCCGTCGCGAGCCAGCTGATGCCGGTGATCCAGTTCGGATGGACGCGCCGGCGCGCCAGGGGCCGCAGCATCCTCCAGACCAGGGGCGGGTAGACGTGGCGGGTCAGGAAGTCGGTGGAGCCCTTGTAGTTCGACCAGAAGAGGAAGCGCTCGACCCGGCCGCGAGCGGCGGGGCTGGCGACTTTGAAGAGATAGGGCGGCAGCGAGCGCCGCAGCATCGTCAGGTAGGTGTCGAAGTCGCCCTCGACGAGCTCCTTGGCGATGCCGCGCTCGACCAGATCGTCTGCCAGGCTCAGCACGGACGGGAGCTCGGTTCGCGGCGTGGCGCCCAGCCCCTCGCTCGTCAGGCCTCCCTCCAGGCGCAGTGCAGCACCGCGCTCTTCGCCCTCGCCGCTCCGGAAGGCCAGGCTGCCATTGGCGGCACAGAGGTGGTGGACGACGCGGGTGTCGACCACCGTGTCCGCAGAGAGCACCACCAGCGGGCCCCCGTCTTCGAAGGCGCGGTCCAGCCACGAAGACATCGCCCCCTCTCCCCGCGACCAGCACAGGGGGAGCGTGTCGCCGAGCTCGGCGGGCAGGTCCGACGGCACGGGGGCGCCGTCGGGCAACTCGACCCGGACCTCTTCCAGCTCAGCGCCCGCTGTTCGCACGGCGTGGAGCAAACGCTCCAGCAACGTCATGCCGAACACGCGGATCGAGCTGTCTTGTTGTGAAGCGTCGATCCAGATTCGCACGTGTCCGTCCGATCCGCGGGCCCGCGGCGAAGTCACGCGATTGTGAATCAATGCCCAGATGGCGTCAATCCGAGCCGGGCGCTGCCGGAGAGGCGTGCTGGCCCAACTCCTCCCAGCGCTCCGCGAGGGCTGCGAAGAGTGGAGCGTCCCCGCTGACGACACCGATCTCGCGGTTGAAGCTTCGCGAGGGCCTGCTCCAGTTGAAGCTCCCGAAGACCGCGCTGCGCCGGGTCGGTGTCTCCACCAGCGCGAACTTGTCGTGCATTGGGATCCAGCTCTCGCCCTGGCCGATGCGCCGGATCACGCCCCCCACTTCCGAGAGCTGGCGCAGCATGGCCGCAGGGACGCGGCGATGCGTCGAGTCGACCAGAATCTCGAGTGTCACACCGCTCCGGGCGATGCCCGTCAACACGCGCCGCGCCGTGGGCCCGCTCAGGTGGGAGGCGGCCAGGCGCACCCGACTGCCGCTCGGGAGACCGAATAGCAGCCGATTCACCGGGTCCGGAGCGATCCGCGGCCAGAAGTGCACGCCGGCGTCTCCGACCGCGAGGCTTCGGTTGGCAGCGGGACCGAAACGATCGAAGGGACCGTGGCGGGCGCTGTGGAGCTGCCGGGCGTGAGCGGCCAGCGCCGCGACCAGCGGCTCGTCGCAGAGCTCCACCAGCAGATTGAAGGCGTGGTCGTGGTCGCCGATCTGCCGGATCACCTCGGGCGCCAGCTCGGGCTCGTCGCCGGACGGGTTGAAGGAGCCGACCCAGGCCGTGGGCTGCGGATGGGAGAAGCAGTAGAGCTTCTCGTGCAGGCGGGGCCGCAGGGCCTTGCCCATCGGAAGCCCATCGGTCGCGGCAGCGACCACGCGGAGTCCATCACCGAGCGCCTCTTCCAACAGGGCGATCACCGCAGCGTTGGCGCCTCTCGACCGCGGCCGGCCTTCCAGAGTGACGCGCACGGCGACGCCCCGACGCCGTGCCGCCACGAGCTCTCCGGCGAGTCGGCGATCGCGGAAGTAGTAGGTCACCCAATCGATGGAGCCGCCCGCGGGCACCCGGGCAACACGCTCGGCCAACAAGTCACGCAAGCTGCCGTCCGGGCGACCCGGCCCACCGAAATGCACCCGGCAAAAAGCCACGTCAGCAGTCCGCTGGGCGGTTCTGGATCAACCGGATCTCGCGCATCGTTCGGAGAGCTTCACGGATCGGGCCCCTCGCCAGACTCGAGTTGCACGGTAGCAAGCCCCGCCGAGCCCATCGCCCGGCGTGCTTCTCCAGTGGGCTGCGTGTACTGTGGGCCGAAAGGGGTCGCATGTCCGGCCAGCATCTCGACAAGAGCGACCTGACGGGGCGCGTCGCGATCGTAACGGGGGCGGCCCGAGGCATCGGACGGGCGACGGCGACTGCCTTTGCGCAATCGAGGGCAGACCTCGCACTCATCGACGTCGACGCGGGGGCGCTCGAGCAAGTCGCCGGCGAGCTCAAAGCGACGGGCGTGCGGGCCGAGCCCTTCGTTGCGGATCTCGCGCGCGTGTCGGAGATCCGAACGGTCTTCGCGCGCATCTGGGACAGCTACGGCCGCTTCGACGCACTGGCGAACGTGGCCGCGATCTACCCGGTCGCCCCCGTACTCGAGGTGACCGAGGAGCATTGGGACGCGATCCACTCGCTCGATCTGCGCGGGGTCTTCTTCTGCTGCCAGGAAGCATTGCGGAAAATGTTCGAGCAGGGCAGCGGTGCGATCGTGAACGTCTCGTCGGGCTCGGCCTACCGTGCCGTGCAACCCAATGCCTCCGCCTACAGTGCGGCCAAGGGAGGGATCGTGGGCATGAGCCGCTCCCTGGCCCTCGAGGGAGCGCGCCACGGCGTCCGCGTGAACGTCGTCGCACCGGGCTACACCGAATCGGATGGCATCAAGGCGGTCGTTTCGGAGGAGGACCGGGCGGCGCATGGGGCCATGTTGGTTCCCGGTCGACTGATCCAGCCCGAAGAGGTCGCGGAGGCAATCGTCTTTCTCTGCAGCGACGCCGCCTCCGGCATGAATGGATCCAGCCTGCACGTCACCGGTGGCGACTACATGCCCTGAAATGCGCCGAACCCGTACGACCCCGGTCCGGATGCCCGAGGAGAGAAGACCTGATGATCGACTTCTACGCCATGCCGACGCCCAACTGCTGGCGGGTCTCCATCGCGCTGGAGGAGATGGGCCTCGACTACGAGTATCGGCGAGTGGACATTGCAGCGGGCGAGCAATTCGAGCCGGCCTATCGCGCGATCAATCCGATCGCGAAGATCCCCGCGATCAGAGACCGCGGGCCTGCCGGCGGCGGTGAGCCGATTCAGGTCTTCGAGTCCGGTGCCATTCTCCTCTACCTGGCCGAGAAGGCCGGACGCTTCCTTCCCGAGGACACACGCGAGCGTTTCGACGTGCTCCAGTGGCTGATGTGGGACCTCAGCGGCTTCGGCCCCTACCTGGGAATGTGTCACGCGTTCAACGGCGGATCCACGCCTAATGTGGGAACCGGCGAGGGACAGGAGGTCGCGCGACCGACGGGCAAGGAGGCGGCGGATTATTTCGGAGCGAAGAGCCGCGACCTCTACGCTCTGCTCGAGGCGCGTCTCGAGGGCCGCGAGTACATCTGCAACGACTACTCGATCGTCGACATGTCCGTCTGGCCACACATTCCCCCGCACCGCCTCTACACGGTCGGAGACCTGGGGGCGTACCCGAATCTGCGTCGTTGGTACGAAGCCTTGAAAGCGCGGCCCGCCGTCCAACGCGGCTTCGGGATCGACCCGGAAGTGCTGGCTGGTCTGCCTGCGGGGTTCCGGAGGCAGCTGCGCGACGAAGAGGCACCCGCCTCTTGATCGGACCCGCCGACATCAGTGTGGGACGAATTCGCTGCGTCCTTGCCACGCGCCAGCTGTAGATCGAGGGCTTCATTCAATGATCCCCGCTACCCGCCGTCCCGTCGAGCCGGAACGCGACGCAGTGCTTGGCAACCCGGTATGGCACGCGCTGCGCGGCACTCAGCGCGCGCTCGCGGTGTCGGCCCGAGGAGGTCGAGCGCTTCGCTACCACCCAGAGGTCAACATCTTCAGCGCCGCCGACCAGCTCGAAGAGGCGGACTGGGCCGCTCTGGCGGAGCTGGTCGGAGCCGGGGGCGTCGCCATCCTCTCCCGTGATGTGGTGCCGGCGGCCCCAACTGGTTGGCTGGAGGTGTATCGCGGCACAGGCGTGCAGCTCGTGGCCGGCAATCTTGCGAACGCTTCCGCCCCCGCACTCGAGGAGCTGTCGGCGGCGGACGTGCCGGAGATGATCGAGCTCGTCCGGCTGACCGTGCCCGGCCCTTTCCTGCCTCGGACCCACGAGCTGGGAACCTACGTCGGTGTGCGTCGTGAGGGCCAGCTGGTCGCGATGGCGGGAGAACGCATGCGCGTTCCCGGTCATGCGGAGATCTCGGCGGTCTGCACTCATCCGAGCGCCCGGCGTCAGGGGCTGGCCACGGCACTTACCCTCGGGCTCGCACGCGAGATCCGTTCGCGGGGAGACGAGGCCTTCCTTCACGTTGCAGCGGAAAACGAGAGCGCGCTGCGGCTCTATCAGTCACTGGGCTTCGAGGTGCGGCGACCCGTCGAGGTGGTTGCCGCGAGATTCGAAGGCTGAGTCAGTACCTTGTGGACAATTGTCGATCGATCCAGGAACACAGCGAGGAGAGAGTGATGATCGATTTCTTCGGCCTGCCGACGCCCAATTGCTGGAAGACCAGTATTGCCCTGGAGGAGCTGGGGTTGGACTATCGCTATACGCGGATCAGCATCGGCGACGGTGACCAGTTCGAGGCGGAATTCGACAGGCTCAGCCCGAACAACAAGATTCCTCTGATCATCGACCATGCCCCACTCGATCGTGGCGAGCCGCAACGGGTTTTCGAGTCCGACGCGATATTGCTCTATCTCGCCGAGAAGACCGGCCAGCTGCTTCCTCGGCAAGGACGCAATCGCTTCGAAGTCATTCAGTGGCTGTTTTGGGACGCCAGCAATGTGGGGGAGCCGCACTCAACCCGACTGGCTTTCATTGCAGAGCCCGGTTCTCCCGGCTCGATCACCAAGAAAGGGGCTGAGCCCAATACGATGGCGGCCGATTTTCTGGCCGGGAAGATCCGTGATCTCTACAAGCAATTGGAAAAGCAGCTCTCGGGAAAGGATTATCTCTGTGGCGAGTACTCCATCGCCGACATCGCAGTGCTCGGCCACGTCATCCCCCGAAGGGTCTATGAGGTCATCGAGGACCTGTCCGAGTTTCCCAATACTCAGCGTTGGTACCAGAGTCTCCGAGCACGGCCAGCGGTGCAACGGGGATTGGCGCTGGACGAGGAAATGCTCGCCACGATAGTGGACGAGTTTCGCATACCGTTCCTCGACCAGTAGGTTCGAGATCCAGGCTACGGCGTCAGCCGGCTGCATGGACGCTGCCTCCTGCGGCCGAATCACCCGATTCCGCAGTGCCGTGCAGCGAGCGGGTGATCGCGGGGAGCCGGTGCGGTCGCGGCTTCGATTTCCCCATGGTGGTGGGATCGCGAGCAGAAACTATTCGGCCGCGCTTGCTTTCGCCGCGCTCCGTATGACGAGGTCTGCAAGGTCGCTCGCGAATTTTCGTCCCAGGCGCTGCTTCACGATGGCGGTGCGGGTCACCATCGGTCCGATCAGCATCTCGATCAGGAGAGCCGCGTCGACATCGTCCGCGAGCTCTCCTCGTGCGATGGCGTTCTCGACGGGTCGAGCCAATTCGCCCGCCAGCTGCTCCCAGTACTCGATCTGCCAGGCGTTGAACTCTGGATCGGTGTGCGCCGCCATGGCGACGGACATCGCGACCTCGGTCGGACCCGAGAAGAAACGAGCCAGGCGACGGGCGAGGGCGTGGATGTCGGACTCGAAGTCGCCCGTATCGGGCACCCGAAGCGTGCGGGTATGCAACGTGAAGGCCTCGCGGAGCAGGTCCACGCGGGTGGGCCAGCGCCGGTAGACGGTGCTCAGGCCCACGCCCGCCTCCACGGCCACGGTGGCGGGACTCAGGTCGGTCTCGCCGCGGCGAAGCAGCGCCAAGGCCGCGGCGGCCACCGCCCGGCGCGTGCGCTCGGTCCGGCCACCCGGTCGGACCGTTCCGGGCGAGGCGCTCGATCGCGCCACAGTCTGCACAGAGCGGCTGGCTGACTCCATCATTTCGAATACGCCTCGCCTCGAATCCTCTTTGGGTCCCGGACGCCCGATCTCTATTGATAATATATTCCCATTAGTGCATGCTCCCGTCAACCCTGGCGCGGCCCTGTGCGCGAAGCGGGAGGCGACCACGATGAGCCGGTCCGAGCAATCGCCCACGACAGCGGCCACATCGACGTCTCCCGCAGCGCGGCTCCGGGTGAACCCACGCGCTTCCGAAACGGCGCCAGAAACGGAGATTGACCGATGCAGACAAGCGAAAAGACAAACGAGTCCTTCGACGCCTATCATGAACGCTCGCTTCCCGATCGCCTCGCCGGAGAGTGGGGCGAGCTTGCGGCGAAAGGGGCCCGGGGATTGTCGCCACTCGCGATCCGCCTGCCCGATGGTCGCGCCTACTCCTATGTGCCCGAGGCGTCGACGGTCGCGATCGTGAAGGGCGACGGCGCCGCAGCGACCGTCGTCGAACTCGACGAGGCGTGCTGGCAGGGGCTCCGCGATTCGACCGAGACCCCTCCCGGGCTCGTCCTCTCGCAGCGCGCCCGGGCCGTCTCCGGCGAAGTCAGCGACTTCATGCATTGGGAGCCCGCGCTCCGAGTGCTCTACGAAGAGCTGCCGCCCTACGACGCAGACGCGCCGCTCATCGGGCGCGACGGGCGCGAGATCGATCCGACTCTCTCCTTCCATCTCGATGACGATCCCGAGCGCATGGCGGACTTCCTCCGCGTCACCGGCTACATCCTGGTGCGCGAGGTCTTGCCACCCGACGAAATCGACGGTCTCCTCGACGCCGCCGAAATCGTGCGCGAGGCGGCCCGCGAGGGCGACGAAACCTCCTGGTGGTCGCAGCACGAAGACGGGCGAACGATGCTCACGCGCGTCCTCAACGCGGGCATCGATCCACGGATGCGCAGATTGCCGGCCGACCCGCGGCTGCTGCGGATCGTCGCGCTGTCGGATTTCAAGCTCGAGCCGACCGACACCGATGCGATCGCGGTCTTGTACAAGCATTCGCGCATGGTCTTCGACGGGAAGGCGGATCAGCCCTGGCATCGGGACTGCGGGCTGGGGGGCCACAAGTTCATGTGTCCTCTGATGAACGGAATTCTCTACCTGCGTCCGGCGAATCTCGACACGGGTGAGCTGCGCCTCCTGCCCGGCTCCTGGAATACCGCGGGCTGCTCCGTGGTGGATCAAAGCGACACGCTGGGCGTGGGGATCGAGACCAACCCGGGCGATTTCTCACTGCATTACGGCTGCGGCATGCACGCGGGTACGCCGCCCGTCGCAGAAGAAGGCCCGTTTCGGATGAGCGTGGTCTTCGAGTACGGTCGCCCGGGACGTCGCTTCGAGCAGGGCCAGGAGCACTACGACCAGCTCATGCACGACGTCGACGCGAGCGATCTGCGATAGTGCCCCGAAGTCCTCTGGGCGGGCCGTTCCTCCGCGCCTCGCCGAGTCCTCGGTCGCCGTCGCGGACTGACGCACGGGTGTGACCCTGAAGGAGAGGCAGAGCGATGGTTCGTCTGAGCGATCTCGCAGGAGAGCTGAGGGATCATCTGCTCGAAGCGGAGTGCCACGGCTTCGACACGCAGCCCTGGGTGACGGGACCGCCGCTTCGGCAACGGCGGGTCGCGATCGTCACGACGGCCGGGCTGCACACGCGCAGCGACCGTCCCTTCGTGCTCGATTCGGCGGACTATCGAGTCCTCCCCGGGGACGCCCAGGCGGGCGATCTGGTGTCGACCCACGTCTCGCCGAACTTCGACCGAACCGGCTTCGCCCAGGACTGGAACATCGTCTTCCCTCTCGATCGCCTCCGCGAGCTGGAGCGTGCCGGCGAAATCGGAAGCGTCGCGGACTTCCACTACTCATTCATGATCGCCTCGACGCCCGACCTCGCCGAGCCGGCGGCCCACGAGCTGGCGCTCCTGCTCCGGAAGGACCGCGTCGACGCCGTGCTGCTCGTCCCTGTCTGACCGTACTGCACGCGCGCCGTGGGCGGGCTCGGGCACTACCTGGAGAGCGACGGAATTCCGACGACGCAGATCAGCCTGGTGCGGGAGCACACCGAGGTGATGCGTCCACCGCGGGCACTCTGGGTGCCCTTCCCGCTGGGCCGGCCGCTGGGCGCCGCCAACGACCCCGCACTTCAGCTCCGGGTGCTGCGCGCCGCCCTGGCCCTGCTGGAAGCTCCCGAGGGTCCCGTGCTCGAGGATTTTCCCGACGAGGCTGCCGGGGGCAAGGACGACGGCGCGGAGGCGCCGTGGGCCTGTCCAATCCCCCTCCAGCGCGAGCCAGAGGCCGACGACGGGCCGGCGACGGTCTTTCGGCGCGAGCTTCGTGGCCTGCAGCCGTGGTACGACCGGGCGTGCGAGCAACGAGGTCACACCACGGTCGGCGCGAGTGGACTCGGCATCTCGGATCTCGCGGAGTTCCTGCTGGCCTTCCTCGAAGACACCGCACCGACGAACCCGTGCACACAGCTGCCCCTGGAGCTCGCACTCAAGGCCGCAGCCGAGGATCTCAAAACCCTCTACTTCGAGGCGGTCACGGCACAGCCCGGCGACGCATCCCCCACACCGGCCGCACTGGACGATTGGTTCTGGCAGGAGACCCACGCCGGCCAGCTCTTGATGGAGATCAAGCGTCACTGCGTGAAGAGCCAGGACCCGGCCCTCGCGATGATCGCCAACTTCATGATCGTGCCGGTCGCGCGCTCCTCGTGGGAGTGAAATAGGCCTAGCGTGGATCGTCGGGAGACACGGAAGCGGTGGCCAGCTCGGCGAAGTAGTCCTCGAGCCTGCGCGGTGCGCGGCCGAGCACTTGCTCGACGGTATCGCTGACCTGACTGGCCCAGCCTTGGATGAACGCCCGGTTGTACTGCAGCACGATCTCGCTATGCCAGTCGGGCATGCCGAGGCTCGATAGCAGGGCCCTCATCTCCTCGGAGGATTGGCGTTCGTATTTCACCTCCTGTCCGAAGGCCACAGCCAGAGCCTGTGCGATCTCCTCATGCGTAAAGGCATGCGATCCAGTCAGTGGCACGGCCTGCCCCTGAATCGGCGAATCGCCAATCAGCACGGCGGCGGCCACTTCGGCGATGTCTCGCGCATCGACCATTGCGATTGCCGCAGCCTCGACCGCACCGTGCAGAATCCCTGTCGCGAGCACTCCGGGAATCTGCCGTCCCATATTCTGCATGAAGAACATGGGCCTCAGGAATGTTGCTGGAAGCCTCAGCTCTCTCGCGCGCTGCTCGATCTCCGCGTGCCAGCGCCCGCTGTCCACAAATGAATCCAGCCGTGTACCGAGACCGGATATCTTCACGATGTGAGGCGGCCTGGGCATTGCAGCCGCCTGCTCGACCAGTGCCATTTCCCTGCTGCGCATTTCCGGATGGACGGGAGAGACGAGAAAGACCGCGTCGCACCCCTCCAGCGCGGCGGATAGCGAGGCAGGATCGGTGAAATCACCGGATCGCACCTCCATGCCACGAGGTGCTTCCCAGTCCTGCGACAGGTGTTGCGGTCGCACCAGAACGCGTGGGCAGATCTGGTGTTGATCCCGCAGCGCACCCGCTACGAGCCGCCCCAATTGACCCGTGAAACCCGTGACGAGAATCTGCACTGGATTCACCCGACGTCCTCGCGAGCTAACGCACCCCAGCCGCCTACTGTGTGCCGGCGTAGAGGAAGTCGATCAGCGTAATGAAATCGAACACGGGTAGCCCCGTCGTCTCCCGCACCAACCCACTATAGGGTGGCAGTAGCGAGCACTCGAATACGATTGCGCCGGTCTCCGGCTGCTCTTCGATCGTCTCCTGCACGACCTTCACCACCTCCTGCCCGATCACATCCCAGTCGAGCGTGTCGGCGCTTCCTTCGAGAATCGCCTCCTTGAAGTGTGGTTCACGCTGCAGGCCCCTGACGATGATCGGAGTGTCGGCCGGCACGCCGGCCAGCTCCAGCATGCTTCTGCCGAACGCTGCGTCGGTGGCAGTGATGAGCGCCACGGGGCGCCGCGAACCGGACGCCGCAGCGACCATCGGGAGCTGCAGCATGCTGGACAGGAGCACCGGGATGCGCAGTGCCTGGCTCACGGCCTGCTGAAAGCTGATGAGGAACCCGCAGTCGCTGCTGATTCCGCGCACACCGCAGGTCTCGAGCTCTTTCGCAGCCTCGACCACCAACCTCTCGCACTCCGCCCCGCCGGCCAGCACCCGGTCGAACGTCAGGCCCTTCACCGTGTGGAAGAACACCGGATAGCGGTAGCTGGCCGCGTTGCCGATATCTCCCAGCTTGCGCGGCGTGGTCACGTCGCCCGTACTGCCCCGGATGATCGGACCACCGTAGTCGAGCAGCAAGATGCCGATCGCGGGCTCACCGCCCTCAGCCATCGAAGAGTTCCGGTCCTGGGACATGCGAATCATCTCTCGCGTCGCAGGGCAGGCTCGTCCGCTCCACGACCATCTCGTCGGTGGCTAGTCGCCGCTCCTCGGCGGCGATGGCGGCGAGGTCGATACCGATCCATCGCTCCCGTCGAAGGCGATCCACTTCTCGGGGATCACCTCGAACACGACGCTGCCCTTCCCCTCCAGGTACCGAGCATATTCATCTGGATCGGGCATGTCTTCGGAGAGCCGCGCCACTTTCTCGGCGGTGACCCGGTACACGAGCCGTTTCACTTCCAGGTCATCGGTGAATTCGCAGCGACCTTTGACCGTCACGCTCTGACCCGGCGTTCTCAGGACGAGAGCGACGCGCGGATCGCGTCGAATCGCCCTGACCCGCGCTTCTGACTTGTCCATGGAGAACCACAACTTCTCGTCGATCCACTGGAACGCCACGGTGGTCCCCATCGGCCACCCATCCTGGGTATTCCAGTTGAACGTGCACAGGTCGGCCTCGTCCAATACGCCTTGCGAAATCGGATTCGGCGGTACGCGATCGGCGATGCCGGTCATCCTCTTCTCCTGATCTCTGCGGCTCGGCTGCCCACATGAAGGCCGTCGGGCCAGGCCCCGGTGTCGCCTCGGGCGGGCTAGCGGGTCTTCATGGACGCCACGATCTCCAGATAGCGGCGGTACTTCTGAAACTCCTCGCCCTCGGGAACCAGATCCGGCGTGACCGGAGCTGGCACGTCCAAGCCCCTGCAACAGCCGGGGCGCTTGGCCATCGTGGAGAGCCAGCGCTGGACGTTCGGGAACGCGTCGATGTTCAGACCCACCCACTCGTGGGTGCCCACGTAGACCCAGTGGGCGATGTCGGCAATGCTGAAATCACCCGCCACGTACTCGTTCTCGGCCAGCTGCCTGTCGAACACCTCGTACATCCCCAGGGCGCGCTGTCGATAGAACTCCACCGCCTCCGGGATCGGCTTCTCTATTTCGTACGTCAGTAGATCCATGACACTCTGCGCCGGGCCCATGTTCGCCGTGTGGAACATCAGCCACTGCAGCACCTTGCTGCGCTCCGGCACGGAGGTCGGCAAGAGCTTTCCGCTCTTCTCCGCCAGGTAGATCAGGATGGCGCCCGACTCGATGACGACGAGATCGTCCATCTCCGGGTCGACAATCGTCGGCACGACACCCCATGGCGAAATCTTCAGATACTCCGGTGATTTCTGTGCCCCCGCTCCCAGGCTGATGTGATGGACCGCATAGGGCAGGCCCATCTCCTCCAACGCAATGGGCGCCTTCCATGAATGAGGACTCATGTCGGTGTAAAGCTGAATCACTCTCGTCTCCTCGAGAAATGTCGAACACGGGGGGGGCGCCGGCCAGACAGAAGAGAGCCCCAAAGGACAGACTCCATCCAGAGCACCCATCCAGATCATTCTATCTGGGAGAAATCTCTCACATTTTTCGTTCTCGTGGTTGAGAATATCTCGGTCCGGGCGGGTCCGAGGCCACGCTGACGCCGCGGAGGTGAAGATGATCGACTATTTCGGCTACATCACGACCATGAGCTGGCGGGTCTCGATCGCGCTGGAGGAGCTCGACCTCGACTATCGCTTCACCTCCGTGAACATCGGCGCCGGAGAGCAGTTCACGCCGGAGCACAGCGCTCGCAACCCGATGCAGAAGGTCCCCGTGATCATCGACCACGACCCGGTCGACGGCGGCGACGCCATCCGTGTCTTCGAGACCGGCGCGATCCTCTTCTACCTCGCCGAGAAGACCGGGAGGCTGATGCCACGCGATCCGCGCGAGCGCGCCGAGTTCTTGACCTGGTTCTTCTGGGTCGTGAACAGCTATGGGCCCGCGTTGGGTTGGCCCGGAGCGATGTTCCATGCGGACCCGAAATACCGTCTCTTCGACAAGACCGACTATGGCAATGCGACCTACGAGTTCTTCACGAGCGCCAGCGTCGAGGCCCATGCCAAGCTCGACGAGCGTCTCGCAGATCGCGAGTTCGTCTGTGGCGACTACTCGATCGTCGACATCGCGGCGATCGGGTCCACGGTGCCGCTCCTGCTCCACGGCGTCGATGACCTCTCCCGGTTGCCGAACCTGGCGCGCTGGTACGACGCGGTACGGAGGAGACCGGCGGTCGAGCGCGGCCTGGCGGTCGGCAGCGAGGCGCGAGCCAACCTCCCGGACTACTACGCCTCGGCACTCTTCGACGATCGCTGGTCGGCCTAGCGAGCCGGGTTCGCGCTCCCTGCTACAGGGGCCCTCGAGGCCCTGCTTCGCCCTCTCGAACGCCCTCAGCGTGGCGCGAAACGCTGCCCGCCGTCGAGCCGCAGCGTCGATGCGTTCAGCATCGGGTTCTCGACGATGGCGAGCGCGAGCTTCGCATACTCTTCCGGACGCCCCATGCGCTTGGGGAAGGCGGCATCCTTCGTGAGCGCGGCGGCAAACTCATCGGGGATGCCCTGGGTGATGCCCGTCTCGAAGAGACTCGGCGCGATGGCGAGCACACGGATGCCGAGGCCCCCGAGCTCGCGGGCCGCCGTGAAGGTCATGCCGACGATGCCGGCCTTGGCCGATGCGTAGGCCACCTGGCCGATCTGCCCCTCGAAGGCGGCGATCGACGCCGTGTTGATCACGACGCCGCGCTCGCCGTCTGCGTTCGGCTCGTTGGCGGCCATGCGCTCCGCCGCTTGGCGCAGCAGATCGAACGTTCCGATCAGGTTGAGCTCGACCGTGTTGCGGAAATCTTCCAACGGGTGCGGCCCCTGCTTCGAGAGCGTGCGCCTGGCCATGCCGCCGCCGGCCGTGTTCACCACGATGTGGACGGCCCCGAACGCCTCGCAGGCTGCATCGAGCGCCGCGGCGATCGAGGCCGAGTCCCGGACGTCGACGGGGCAGAAGATCGTCCCCCCACCGATCTCTGCGGCGGCCTGCTCGCCGCGGCTGCTCTCGAGATCGAGAATCGCAACCTGGGCGCCCTTGCTCGCCAACAGCCTGGCCGTCGCATTGGCCATTCCCGACGCGCCCCCCACCGTCAGGGCCACGGATCCATTCGCGTCCATCTCATCCTCCCGGGTGTGCGTGTCAAGATTCGCAACATCGCGTTGTACTGCGTTCGAGACACGGCTGCCACGCCGAAGGCGGGGGGGCAGCCAGGCTCCGGCGGGGCGCCTCAAGGCCGATCCGTGTCGCGCCGATCCCAATCCCGAAGGAGGCCGAGACGATGCAGGCAGCGAGGTTCACGCTCTGGGTGATCTGGGGGACGCTGCTGGCCTCGGTGGCCCTCTACGCCGCGCTGCCGCTGGTCGTGGCGCCGCCCGGCGAGGGGATGGAGCGCGGCGCGGAGGCCTTGCAGCTAGGTCTCGGGCTCGTCTCGATCGCCAGCGCCGCCGCATCCTTCGTGCTCAAGCGCATACTGGTGCTCGCCCCGATCGCGCGCCACGCCATTGACCCCTGCACGCCGGCTGGCGCCCAGCGCATCCAGACGGGATACATCTTCGCCTGGATGCTGGCCGAGTCGATCGGCATCTACGGCCTGGTGCTCTACTTCCTGACCACCGACGCGAGGACCATGCTGCCCTTCGTGGCTGGCAGCGCATTGCTCATGCTGCTGCACGCGCCGCGCGCTGCGGCCATCACGGACTCGCAGGGCAGCCACGACCTGGCGGGCCGACCGGACCCGATCGGCTAGCGGGCTGCTGAACCGCTCGGCGCGGGTAGCCGGGGGCGAATCTCCGAGGCTCCTCCTTGCGTCAGTCGCCACTCACCCGCAGCGCGAAGGCCTCTTCCGGCGAGTACACGAGACGGTGTCGGCCGACCCCGGCGAACCAGAGCAGCCCGAGCGCGAACCAGACGAGGGCTCCGAACACGACGTTTCGATACACGTCATCCACATAAAAGAGCGCCGCCAGCGTCAGTGCCGAGATGCCCAAGGCAACCAGCGCGCCCGGCACGCCGAGCGGGCTGCGATACGGGCGCTCGATCTCCGGCCGCTTGCGGCGCAGGAGCACGAAGGACGCCATCTGCAGCCCGTAGGAGATCACCGCTCCGAAGACCGCCATGTTGAGCAACACGGCGCCCACCGGGTGATCGGAGCCCAACCCGTGCACGGTGAGCGCCACGACGTAACCGATCGCAGCGCCGGCAACCAGCGCCACGTGCGGGGTCTGGCGCGTGCCGTGGGTGAGCGACAGCCAACGCGGAAAGTAGCCGGCGCGAGAGAGCGAGTAGATCTGCCGACCGTAGGCAAAGATGATGGTGTGGAAGCTGGCGACCAGGCCCGCCACCGCGACCAGCGCCAACAGTCGGGCCCCGAGCCCGGCGCCGAAGATGGTGCGAAAGCCCTCGAAGAGCGGCGCCTCCGAAACACCGAGCGCGGCTGCACCGGGTGCCATGCCGGTGGAGAGGATCAACGTCAGGAAGGCACACAGCACCAGCGTCGCCAGCCCCAGCAGGATGCCCCGCGGCAGATCGCGCTGGGGCGTGTGCGCCTCCTCCGCCGCCAGCGGTAGCTGCTCGATGGCCAGGTAGAACCAGATCGCGAAGGGCAGCGCGGCCAGCACCCCCTTCCAGCCCCGGGGCAGGAAAGCGCTGCCCCCGGCGTCTGGCGCGATGTCGAAGGCAAAGTGCGCAAGATCGAAGTGAGCGAGTGCGCCGATCCAGAAGACGCCCAGGATCGCCAGGGCGAGCAGCGTGATGAAGACCGTGAAGCGAAACGAGGCCTCCACGCCGACGATGTTGAGCCCTACGAAGACGACGTAGGCGCCCAGCCACCAGGCCGGCGCCCAGGCCTCGGGCGTCTCGAAAACGGCACCGAGGTAGCTGCCGATCGCCACGACGATCACCGCCGGCGTGAGGATGTACTCCATGTTCTCGGCGAGACCTGTCACGTAGGCGCCCCACGGACCCATCGACGAGCGCGCGAAAGAATAGGCGCCGCCCGTGTGCGGCAGCGCCGCGGTCATCTCCGCCACGCTGAAGCACAACCCGACGTAGAGCAGCGTGATGATCACAGTCGCAATCAACAGGCCGCCGAAGCCGCCCGCCGCGATGCCAAAATTCCAGCCGAAGAAGTCGCCCGAGATGACGGCACCGACACCGAGCGCCCAGAGCGAGCCCACCCCGGCGTAGCGGCGCAGGCCGCGCCGCTCGAAGTAGCCCTCCGGAGCCCGCTCGTAACGAACGCCCTGCGGTTCGCTCACGCTCCCCCCGCAGCACGCCGGGCACCAGCCCGGCGGCATGCCCCAACGCTATCGCAGCGCTGCGCTCGGAGCCTGACCCAAGACTGACGCGGAAAGCTCCAGGCGTCGAGGCGCGCCGCTGGCAAGGCGCGCGATTGAGCCCTGGCGGAGCTAGGGCGATTGAGCGCAACGCAGCTAGCGGTGATGCATCGGCGTCTGGGCGTCGCGTCAGTCTTGGGTCAGGCTCTTAGCTGCGCTTGCGCAGGTTGCTGGGCAGGACGCGCTTGCGCAGGCGCAGAGCGGCGGGTGTGACTTCGAGAAGCTCGTCTTCTGCGAGCCACTCGAGGGCCCACTCGATGGCAACGCTGCGCGGCGGACTCAGAATCGCGGCTTCGTCTTTGCCGGCGGCGCGCACATTGGTGAGCTTCTTGGCGCGCACGGCATTCACGTTCATGTCGCCCACACGCCGATTCTCACCGAAGATCATGCCCTCGTAGACCGGCGTGGTGGCGCCGATGAAGAGCGTCGCGCGCTCCTGGATGTTGAAGAGGCTGTAGGGAGTGGCCTTGCCCACCTCGGTTGCAACGATGGCGCCGAAGCCCCGCGTCGGAAGATCCCCGGCCCAGGGCTCCCAACCCCGCACCGTGCGATGCAGCACGCCGTCGCCCCGCGTGTCGGACAGGAACTCGCTGCGGTAGCCGAAGAGCCCCCGACTCGGCGCCACGAAGCTCAGACGCACGCGATCGCCACGCGACTCCATCTGCACCATGCGCCCCTTGCGTGCGGAGAGCTTCTCCATCACGACGCCCGTGAAGGCCTCGGGCACCTCGGCCACGACGTCTTCGACGGGCTCGCAAGGCTTGCCGTCGACCGTGCGCTTGATGATCTCGGGGCGCGAAACGCTGAACTCGTAGCCCTCGCGGCGCAGGGTCTCGATCAGCACAGCGATCTGCAACTCGCCGCGGCCCGCCACCTCGAAGGTGTCCGGAGTCTCGGCGGCGGCGATGTCGATCGAGACGTTGCCGAGCGACTCGCGCTCGAGCCGGTCGCCGATCTGGCGACTGGTGAGAAACCTGCCGTCCCGGCCGGAGAAGGGCGATGTATTCACCGAGAAGCGCACGCGCAGGGTCGGCGGATCGATGGTGATGCGGGGCAGCGCCTCCTGCCGTTTGGGGTCCGCGATCGTGTCGCCGATCTCGATCGTGTCGACGCCGGCGATGACGGCGATCTCTCCGGCCGTGGCCTGTGTCAGCTCGACCCGCTCGAGACCGCGCGCGCCGAGCAGCTTGGTCACGCGGAAGGGCTGGGCACCGCCGTCGGCGGACAGGCGCACGACCGTTTCGCCCCGGGAGAGGCGTCCGCGCTCGACCCGGCCGATCACGAGCCGGCCCAGGTAATCGTCGTAGCCGAGGGTGACGGCCTGGAACTGGAGCGGCGCCTCGAGATCCACCTGCGGCGCCGGCACCGACTCGAGCAGCACTTCGAGCAGCGGCCGCAGATCTTCGCGCGGCTCGCCCAGCGCCCGGCTGGCCGCGCCCTCCTTGGCCGAAGCGTAGACCACCGGAAAATCGAGCTGCGCATCCGTGGCGCCGAGCTCGACCAGCAGGTCGAAGACCTCGTCGATGACGCCCTCGGCCCGCTGCTCGGCGCGGTCGATCTTGTTCACCACCAGGATGGGCTCGAGCCCGTGGGCGAGCGCCTTGCCCACCACGAAGCGGGTCTGCGGCATGACGCCCTCGACCGAATCGACCAACAGCAGCACACCGTCCACCATGCCGAGCACGCGCTCGACCTCGCCACCGAAATCGGCGTGGCCCGGGGTGTCGACCAGATGGATGCGCACGCCCTCGAACTCGATGGCCGTATCCTTGGCGTGGATGGTGATGCCGCGCTCGCGCTCGAGATCCTCGCTGTCCATGACGCGCTCTTGGACCTGCTGGCCGGCGCGGAAGGCACCGGTCTGGCGCAGCAGGCCATCGACGAGCGTGGTTTTGCCGTGGTCGACGTGCGCGATGATCGCGACGTTTCTGATGTCTTTGCGAGGCTCTGCCATTGGGGGCG
>JAFDDG010000080.1 GCA_019310965.1 Deltaproteobacteria bacterium | reverse complement strand
ACGCCACGCCGCTTCGCGTGAACAAACGACTCACAGCCTCCGCAACCACGGCGCGTCGCGCTTCGCCTCCAGCAGCTCGAGAACCTCGCGGGCACGCTCCGTCGCGTGAGGCCCCGGATCGTGTGCACGCAAGCGGGCCGGGTTCGGCAGCACCGCTGCCAGCAACGCCGCCTGTTCCGCGGTGAGCTGCGCTGCGGACACGTCGAAGTAGCGTCCCGCTGCCGCCTCGACGCCGAACACGCAGGGGCCGAACTGGGCGACGTTCAGATACAGCTCGAGGATGCGCCGCTTCGGCCAGGCCACCTCCATCCATGCGGTGTACCAGGCCTCGATGCCTTTGCGGATCCAGCTGCGCCCGGGCCAGAGAAAGAGGTTCTTCGCAAGCTGCTGGGTGATCGTGCTGGCGCCGCGCACACGCCCATCGTTCTCCCGCGAGCGGAGCGCACGTTCGATCGACCGGAAATCGAAGCCGTCGTGCTCGAGAAAGCGCTGATCCTCGGCAAGTACGATCGCTCTGGGGACAAAGGGCGAGACGTCCTTCCAATCGACCCAGCGGTAGAGCACCCGCTCGCAGGCCCGTCCGGCGGCCGGATCTTCGAAGCGGCTGCGCAACATGAAGGCACTGCCAACAGGCGGGCGCCCGGCGAGCCAGACGAGAGGAAAGGCGGTGAGGATCGCAACGCCCAGCGCACCGAGGAGCGCAACGCGCTGGACTCCCCGCCGCAGACGCCCCACACGCGGCCGGCGCGGCGCCCGCCTGCGGCTGCGACGTCTTGCGCTCAAGAACTCACCGGCAGCGCGTTCAGCGCCCCATCGGCGCGAGCTCGATCACGACACCGGGCTCAGCCCTCGCGCTTCTCGAGGTCGAGCGAGGCGGAGTTCATGCAGTAGCGATCACCCGTCGGCGCCGGACCGTCGGGAAACACGTGTCCCAGGTGCGCGTCGCAGCGGCCACACAACACCTCGGTACGCACGGCGCCCAGTGATGCGTCGCTCTCGGTGCGAACGCGGTCGGGCGAAAGCGGCTGCCAGAAGCTCGGCCAGCCGGTACCAGAATCGAACTTCGTCGAAGCGTCGAAGAGCTCGTTGCCACAACAGGCGCAGCGGTAGGTGCCGCCTTCCTTGCAATCCCAGTACTTGCCGGTAAACGCCCGCTCCGTACCCTGCTCGCGGCAGACGTGATACTGCTCCGGCGTGAGCTGCTCGCGCCATTCGGCGTCGCTCTTCTCTACCTTGTCGGACATGCGAGCCTCCTGCGACGAGTTTGGATCCCGCGGCGGTGATAGATTACCGCAGGCCGTTCAGAAGATTCCCGAGAGCCGGTCGAAGCACCAGAAGGCAGCCAATATCCCGATGGCGTAGGCCGGAACCTTTGTCAGCCACCTCGGGCCGCGCTGCGCGAGCACGCGCGCCGCGGGACGCAGCGCCAGCACGGCGGCAACGAAGACGAGCTGGCCGACCTCGATGCCGACGTTGAACGAGAAGAGCGCCATCGGAATTTCTTCCTGCGGCAGCCCGACCTCCGCCAGCGCACCCGCAAAACCGAGGCCGTGCAGCAGCCCAAAGCCCGCAGCCACGGCCCACGGCACACGCCGCAAGAGCGACGGGCGCCCCCCGCCCCGGGCCAGCTCGACGGCGAGCACCAGGATCGTGACCGCGATCGCAAACTCGACTGGGCCCTGGGACAGACCGACGAAGCCGAGCGCGGCGAGCGAAAGGGTCACGCTGTGTCCCCCGGTGAACGACGTGACCGTCCAGATCAGCATGCGGCGGTCGGTCACCAGGAGCACCAGCCCCAGGACGAAGAGCAGGTGATCGAAGCCCGAGAGGATGTGCCGGAAGCCGAGGCCCAGGTATTGCTGAAAGACCGACAGCGCGCCCTGACGCTCCGGGACCACGAACGCCTCGTCGCCACCGCGCAGCACCGCCCGGTATTTCCGACCGTCGCGCAGCTGGAGCCGCAGCAAGGCCTCGGTGCGGCTCTCCGCCAACCCGTTCACGGCGAAGCTGCGACCGACGAGCCCGCCGTCGCACGCGGCGCGGAAACGCAGGGTGGCGCCGGTCCCCTCCACGCCGGGCTCGGGCGCGCCCTGGGCGACGCATGCTTCCGGCAGCAGCGGACGAATGTCCGTCCCGGTCGGACGCTGGAGCGGCGTCTTCCAGAAGATCTCGATCTCGCCCGGCGCCGTCTCCGTCACCTCGAGCAGCGACGGTGCCAGGCGGTGCGCAGCGGCCGGAGTGGCCAGGCACGCGAAGATCACCCAGCAGAGCGAGAGCGCGCAGCTTCGCCCAGCCTTCGACCCCATCGCGCCCCGTCTCGTCACCTGCCAACTCCCCTGCACCCCGATGGCCCCACCGGGGCCGACGAGTCGTACCGTGTTGCAGAGCATCGCGCCATTGTGAAACGATGGGGCCCTGGAGGTTCCCATGAAGCCCCTCGAGCGTTTTGCCGAGTACGCCGCGGCCTTCGAGACCTTCTTCGAGACCGACGATGCCGCCGTGCTCGAGCCGTTCTTCACCGAGGACGCCGTCTACGAGATCTTCGGTGGGCCACCTTTTGCCGGTCGCCACGAGGGCCGAGAGGCGGTCTTCGCGCACCTGCGCGCATCCCTCAACGGCTTCGACCGGCTGTTCGCGACGCGGGAACTCGAGCTGCTCGAGGGACCGGCTCTGCGGGACGGCGCGGTGTGGCTGCGCTGGCGCGCGAGCTACCGCTCGCCGGGAGCACCCGAGCTCGTCATCGACGGCGAAGAGACCGCCCGCTTCACGGGCGACCGTATCGTGCGCCTCGAGGACGTCATCCCTCTCCCGATGTCGGAACTCGTCGAGCGCTGGTTCGGCCACTACGCTGAAAAGCTCTCAGCCGGCGCCTGAGCACCAACGGCGCGGTTGCGGGCGGTCGGCTAGAGTCCGCGCGTGCGCTTCCCCCTCCGCATATTGGCGCTGCTCGTCGCCAGCGCCCACCTGGGCGTGGTCGCGCTCCCGTGCTTCGGGGGCGAATCTGCGCCGGTCCAGCCTGTCGCGATGGACGCCCATCACGACGGCCACCGTCAACAACACCCGCACGCGCACCATCAGCAAGCTGGCCACGAAGCGGCCGAAGAGGAAGCGATCGTCTCCGAGCTGCACGCCCCCTGCGCGTGCGGGTGCGACAAGGCGGGCACATCCACGGCGCCCTCCAGTCCGCGGATCGGCTTCGCCCTCTTCCCGCCGAGACCGGCGCAGCTCCCCGAGACCGCCCCCCCCAGCTACCCGGGCACGGTTGACCGGATGCCCGACCCGCTCTTTCATTCTCTCGACCACGTCCCCATTCCTTCCTGACCCGCGATCGAGGCTCCCCAGGAGCCCTTCAGGTAGCGGCCCCGGTCCGACGGGAGCCGCGTCTCTGCAATTCGTTCGGGAAGGAGGATCAATCCCGTGCAGCCCTCGACTATTCGAGGCGCGGCGGGCGCACTCGCTACTGCGCTCAGCCTCGTCGCCATACCTTCATTCATCACATTTCCCGCCAGCGCCGAAGAGGCAGAAGAGGAGGAATCGATCGACAGGATCGTCATCAAGGGCGAGAAGCTCGGGGGACCGGGCGCCTTCGTCGCAACGCCGAAACGAGCAACCCCCAACGAGCCGGATACCTCCCAGCTCCTGCAACTCATTCCCGGCGGCGACGTCGTCGACAACGGTGCGCTGAGCGGCCAGGTGCAATACCGCGGCATGTTCGGCGACCGCATCAACGTGCAAGTGGACGACGTCTACCTCAGTCCCGGCGGACCCAACTGGATGGACCCGCCTCTCCACTACGCACCCCGCCCGATCCTGGACCACCTCGAGATGGATCTCGGGATCGCCTCGGTGAGCAGCGGTTCAGAGAGCATCGGCGGCAGCGCTCGTGCCGTGCTGAAGAGCAGCGAGTTCGGCCCCAGCGAGGAGTTCATCTTCAATGGCGACATCGAGGTCGGCGGGCGCAGCGCCGACGAATCCTTTGCCGGCGGCGGCATCCTCTCGGCTGCCAACGAGCACCACCGATTCCATCTTCTGGGCAGCGCCGAGCTCGGAGACGACTACCGCGTCGGCGGCGGAGGACGGGTGAGGCCCTCGGAGTTCAAACGCTATCACTACGGCGGCGGATACGGGGTCCAACTCGGCGACCATCTGCTGGGATTCGACTACCGCTACAACGACACCCAGGAGACCGGCACTCCGGTGCTTCCGATGGACATCAGATCCATCGACACCCATCTCGCCAAGATCGACTACCAGGGTCGAGCGGGGCCGGTGGATCTCAGTGCGCTCTTCTCCTTCAACGACATCGAGCACGCGATGGACAACTTCGACCTCCGCCCGCCCCCGGGCGCAGGTCCAACGCGTTGGCGGCGAAACGACGCGAGCAGCCAGGGCGGCGGATACTCGCTCGCCGCCGACTTCGGGCTTCTGAACGGAAACTTCGAGCTGGGCGTGGACGGCCACCTCGCCGAGCACGACGCGCGCATCACGAACCCCAACAATGCCGCGTTCTTCGTGGTCGGCTTCAACGACGCGCGCAAGAACCGCTACGGCACCTGGGCGGAGTGGACGGGCGGCATCGACGAGCACTGGGATCTCGAGCTGGGTCTGCGTTACACGCGAATCTCGATGGACTCCGACGAGGTGGATGCTCTGCCCGCGCAGACGATGCCACCCGCCATGCGACTGCGGGACGCTTTCAACGGAGCCGGTCGCAAGAAATCTGACGACCTCGTCGACGCCGTCCTGAAGCTGGGTTTCGAACCCCGCTCCGGGCTGCGCCTGGAGCTGGCGGCCGGACGCAAGACCCGTTCCGCATCCTACCTCGAACGCTACGCATGGATCCCCACCCAGGCGGCAAGTGGGCTCGCGGACGGCAACAACTACGTGGGCGACATCGGCCTCGATCCCGAGAAGGCTTACGAGGTAACTGCGGCAGTCGAATGGACCAGCGACTACGGCATCTATCTCGCACCGCGGGGCTTCTACCGGCGGATCGACGACTACATCCAGGGCACACCTTCCAGCGACCCCGACGTGATCGCGGTGAGCACATTGAACGGAGATCCCACACCCCTCGAGTTCACGAACGTCGAGGCCGAGCTCTTCGGTGTCGATGTCGCCTACGGAGCACCGCTGCCGTGGTACTTCCAGCTCGACGGAACCCTGAGCTACGTCCGAGGCAAGCGGGTGGACATCGACGACGACCTCTACCGGATCGCACCCCTCCACGGCCGCACGACCCTGAGCCATCAACGGGAGGCCTGGTCGGTGGCCGTCGAGAGCGTCTACGCGGCGAAGCAGAAAAAGGTATCCGGGACCAACGGCGAGGCCACGAGCGACAGCTGGGGCATCCTCAACATCTACGGCACCTGGGACCCCACTCCCTGGCTCGGCTTCGTGACCGGCGTCAACAATGTGACGGACAACAAGTACAGCAACCATCTGGCGGGTACGAACCGCGTCGACAGCAGTGGCGTGGCGGCGGGAGATCCGCTGCGGGCAGCCGGCGTGAGCTTCTTCATCCGAGCCGTGGGGAGGTTCTGAGCCTGCCCCTCGAGCGGGGCGACCCGACGGGAATGGGGCCATCAGATCATGTAGTGAGCATTCGGCGCGTGCCCGGCGCCGCGCTCTAGCTGAGGGCGCCTGCGGCGGCCAGATCGGCGATCTCCTCTTCGCTGAAGCCCAGCCGATCGCGCAACACCTCCCAGGTGTGCTGGCCGATCGTCGGGCCCGCGTGGGTCGGTCGCATCGGTGTGGCGGAAAACTGCGTCACCGCACCGTCGAAACACATGCGGCCCAGCTCGGCATGGTCGAGCTCGACGTAGAACTCGCGCGCGACGAGCTGCGGATCCTGCCGCAGGTCCCGGGCGCGCAGCACCATATAGGCAGGCACTCCCGCGTCTCGCAGACGCTGCGACGCGTTCGGACCATCCTGGGCTGCGCACCAGGCGGTCAGCGTCGCGTCGATCTCGGCCTGCGCGCTGCGACGCGCGGAGAGGGAGGCATCGCCGTCGAGCCCCGGCACCGCACTCTGCAGCGCGCGCCACTGCTCCGGCGTCTCCACCGCCAACGCCAGGTAGCGCTCGGTGCCGCGCGTTGCGAAGACGCCGTGCGGGCAGGCCCGCGGAGAGAACATTCCGGGCCGTTCGAAGACACGGCCGTTCACATTGCAGTCGAGCAGCATCGGCTCGAGGAAGTGGAGGGCGGCTTCGATCTGCGAGATATCGATGTACTGACCTTCCCCTGTCGCGTCGCGGTGCACCAACGCCGCACCGAGCGCGGAGAGCGCATAACGCGGCGCGATGAAATCCGTGTAGGCACCCCAGGGCGCCTGCGGTTTGCGATCCGGCCAGCCGGTGATCGCGATGAAGCCGCCGAGAGCAGCGCCGTGCAGGCCGAAGCCCGTGTGTTTCGCTTCGGGCCCCGTCTGCCCGCGCATGCAGGTCGACAGCATGACGGCGTCGGGGCGCTGTGCTCGAACCCGCTCCCAGCCGAATCCGAGGCGCGCCGCCGTACCCGGAGTGTAGTTCTCGACGACGACGTCCGCCCAGTCGATGGCCCGCTCGATCACTGCGCGGCTCTCCGCAACCGAGTAGTCGCAGGCGACACCGAACTTCGACTGGTTCATGTTCGCGTAGGTGTGGCCCGCATTGACGTTCGGCGCGCCGCCCTTCCAGGGTGGCAGGAAGCGCAGCGTGTCGAGACGATTCTGAGATTCGAAGCTCAGCACGGTGGCGCCCAGATTCGCCAGATCCTTGGTGATGAGCGGCCCGGCGGCAATCCAGCCGAAATCGGCGACCTTGAGCCCGTCGAACACCCCGCGTCGCTCGCTGTGGCCCTCGTGCAGGTGCAGCCGCGGCTCGCGGTCGACGTCATCGACCAGGGCCTGATCCTGGCCCAACGCGGGCGCCGCTCGGCGATAGACGATCGGCGTACGCGACAGCTTCGCGAATGCCCCGGGGTGCAACGTGCCGTCGATCTCCTGCCAGAAGTCGCGCGCGGCGAGCTGCGAATCGCCGTAGAGATCTTCGGCGGTGTAGGCGGGCGCGATCAAGAGCTTGCGCCGCACGGCCTGCTGCTGAATTTCGGCCTTGGTCTTCGTCTTCAGGAACGCCAGCACCTGATCGAGCCCGCGCGCGGCGTCGGGAACGGCAAGCGTCTCGTTCGCCATGTCCTCGAGCCAGGTGCTCCAGTCGCGATCGCGCAGATCCTCGTCGAGGGCTTCCTCCTCGGCGGCCCACTTCATCACCTGTCCAAAGCCGTAATTGCCCTGTGCGCCAATGACGAAGGTGATGGCGACGTGCCCGTCCTTGCACGGCTCGATCACCGGATTGCGCACACCCGGCCGGATTTCGAGCATGCGCTGCTGCCCGCCCAGACCGCGGTCGTCGCCGAAGGTCGGCGGGTCCTCGTCGAAGGCGGCGTAGCCGGCGACGTACATCAACGACCAGACGACTGCCGCCTGCATGGACGTGTCGAGGTGCTGGCCACGCCCGCTGCGGTTGCGCTCGTAGAGCGCGAGGATCGCGTCGGCGGCGGCCTGCACCGCACCGTGCATCGACGTCTCGCCGAAGCCCACGGGAATCGGCGGGCGATCGTGGTCGCCCTGCATCACCAGCAACCCGCCGGCCGCCGCCAGAGTGAGATCCGTGGCGGAGCTCTTCGCGTCGGGCGTGCGTTGTCCGTACGGCGACACCGACACGACGAGCAGGGTGGGATTCACCTCCGCCAGCACTTCGGGCCCGAGTCCGAGCTCGGCGAGGCGGCCGGGCACGAACGATTCGACGAGCACGTCGGCGCCGCGCGCCAGTGCCAGCAACCGCTGGCGGCCTTCGTCGGCGGCCAGGTCGAGCACCACCGAGTGTTTGCCCAGCCCCCAAGCGCGCCAGAAGAGCGAGCCCTCAGGCTCCCCTTCACGTCCATCGACGAAGGGCGGCGTGAAGCGCGCGTCACAGCCACCGGGCGGCTCGATCTTGATGACTTCGGCGCCGAGATCGGCAAAGACGCGCCCGGTGGCCTCCGCCAGACGGGTCGTGAGGTCGAGGACCCGAATGCCATCGAGGGCGCCGGGCGTAGCGGGTTCGGACATGGACGAGCTGCTCCGCGGTGGTGTCACGCCATCCTACTCCAGGCGTGCCCGCTGATCAGACTTCCGCGGGTCGCCGACGCGCCACGAGGGCGCAGAGCTGCGCTTCGGTCTGCGAGAGCAGCCAGCCGCGTACGCCGAACAGGCGCCCGGCGTCGAAATCGGCGAGGTGCTGCGCGAGCACCGCCTCGAATAGCCGAGCCCGATCGGTCGACGCCCGATCCTCCCATTCAGCCCGCGCAGCGCCCGCGAGCCGCTGAGCCAGCTCCGCCGCCGTCGGCAGCGAAGGGCCGAGAGCCACCAGCACCTCGGCACCGACCACACGCGCCGCCTCCGCATCCGCGACGCAGGCCGCCAGCCCCGTCTCGAGATCGCCGCTCGGGCCGCAGCCCACGAGACCGAGCAGGCCCGATCCGACGGAGCCCAACGCCGCCGCCCCGCCGATGCCCCTCAGCAGCGCGCGCCGATCGAGGCCGCGCTTCATCGCAGCTCCCGCTTCAAGTGGTCGGCGAGCCGCAGCGCCAGCGCGATCAACGTGAGCGTGGGGTTCGCCGAGCCCGACGTCGGGAAGACCGAGCTCCCCGCCACGTGGAGATTTGCGACGCCGTGAACGCGGCAATTTGCGTCGACGACGCCGTGCCTCGGATCGACGTGCATGCGGGTGGTGCCCATATGATGGCGCCCGCCGCCGAGATTTGCGGGCCAGCTGTGCTCATCCTCTTCGAGCAGCACCTGCAGGCGGCCGAGCCCGGCGCGTCCCAGTGAGCGCGCCAGCAACCGCTGGCCCTGCCACAGCGTGCGCTTGTCGATGGGCGAGAGGCGCCACTCCAGCTGCACCCGTGGCACGCCCAGTGCATCGCGCTCTTCGGTGAGCCTTACTCGGCTCCACGGGTTCGGCGCCTGTTCGACTTCGTTCATGAAGAAGACCGCTCGACTCGCCGGGTCCGGCGCACCGTCCATTTCGGCGATGAAGCGAGTCAATCGCCCCTCGAAGTCGGGCAACTCTGCAGCCCGAGAGAAGAAGCTGGCGAAGCTCAGGATGCGCTCTTCGCGCTGGACCCGCGCCGATGGCGTCAACAGCCCGGCCACGTGAATCTCGCCCGCGCGGCGCGGACGATAGAAGCCGATGGGGATGGAAGCCGACGAGGGCAGCCAGGCCCCGGCCACAAGATGGGGGTGCTCCATGAAGTGACGACCCACGAGATCGAAGTCGTTGCCGAGACCGGCCGACCGCACGCCGCGCGACGCCAACAACAGCCTCGCGTTCTCGATACCACCGGTGGCCAGCACGAAGTGCCGAGCGCGCACTGCGAAGCGGCCGCCGGCGAGCGTGGCCACCTGCGCGCGCTCGACCCGGCGAGCGTCGGCGTCGGCCTCGAGCTCGATCAGGTTCGCGTTCAGCTGAACGTTGACGTTTCGGGCGCGCTCGAGAGCTTGCCCGTAGAGCGAAGCGAAGCGCCGCGGCGCAATCTGGAACACACGACTCTCGATGGCGTCGTCCGTGAAGGCGATGGGCGGTTCGCCTTCCAGCGTCCAGCGCTCCGCACCGTACTCGAAAGCGGCGAGCCCGCACACGCGTTGGGCCCGCTCGTAGTGCGGCCGCAGCTCGGCGAGCCCGAAGGGCCAGCCACTCCCGGGCACCCACGCTCGTTCCTCGAAGTCGAGTGGGTCGAGGGGTCGGCACATGCCATGCCAACAATTCGTTGAGCCACCAAAGTGCCGGGTGCGCGCTTCGTCGAGGCGAAAATACGACCGACCAAACACCCGTCCGCGATACAGCGCCTGGGTTCTCGGGTCGGAGGCCAGCCCCCCGCTCTCCAGCAGCGTGACATCGAGAGAGCTGCCCGCCCACTCCCGTGCCATGCTGATGCCCGCGGCGCCGCCTCCGATGATGCAGACATCAGTCTCGAGCAGCGTCCCATCGGGAACCTCGCGCGCGTCGTTCAGCAAGACTCCCCTTCTATCAAGTACGTGAGCCCTGCGTGCAAGTAGAAGGGCGCGTTGCAGACAGCGTTGGAAGCTCCGCTTCGATGATCGCTCGAGCGTCGAAGCGCGCGCCAAGGCGTGCACACAGCAAAAACGTGCCGCCGAGCTTGCGCTGCACGAAGAGCGTCTCCGGCGGCGGCGGCGTGCGGAAGCCGTGGCTGAAGGCGAGCTTCGTCGCTTCGTCGCGCGCACGAGAGGGCAGGTTCGACGCCGCGAAGTCGTAGACACCCGGCTCGGCAAACGGCTCCGAGCCGAGCGCCGCGAAGTCGAGCATGGCCTCGCGCTGCGCCCCCGTGGCCTCGGGCGGAAGGAAGCCGATGGCCGTCGCCGCCGCGGCCAGTTCGTCGCGATCGCCGTACATGCTGGCGCGACACAGCTCGGCATAGAGAGTCGCCAAGCGCTGCGGAATCTCGCGAGCGGCGCCGAGATCGACGAGACCGATGCGCCCGCTATCGGGCAGCCACAGGTAGTTCGCGAGGTTCGGATCCGTCTGCACGAAACGAAACCCGAAGAGTTCCCGCAGCACCAGCCGGAACAGCGCAGCGCCCGCCCGATCACGCCGCTCCTGCGGATGCTCGCTCCCGCGCAGATCCTCGAGCGGCACGCCGAGCAGGCGATCCATCGCCAGCACGTGCGCGGTGGTGAGATCTTCGCAAACCGCGGGCACGACGAACTCGGGAGAATCGGCGAGCAGCTCAGCGTAGCGCCGCAGGTGTTCGGCCTCGGTCGTGTAATTGGCCTCCTGTCGCAGCTGACGCTTGATCTCGGCGATGAGCTCGCCGAGATCGGTGCCCGCCGGCAAAACGCGCGTGAGGCGCAGGATCGCCGCCAGGTTGTCGACATCGCTCGCGATGCTCTGCGCGACACCCGGATACTGGATCTTGAGCGCGAGTTCGCGCCCGTCGAGGGTCACCGCGCGGTGCACCTGGCCAATCGAAGCCGCCGCAATCGGCTCCCAGTCGAACTCGCGGAAGCGCTTCTGCCAGCCCTTTCCCCAAGCGCGACCGAGCACGCGGCGCAGCTGACTCGCGGGCATGGCATCGCCGTCGGCGCGCAGCACCGAGAGCGCCTCGGCCACCTCGGGCGGCAACAGATCCTCACCCTCCATCGAGAGCATCTGCCCGAGCTTCATGGCGGCGCCGCGCATGCCGGAGAGCCGCTTCGCCAGGCGCCGCGCGTTCTCCTCGTTGAGGAGCAGCCCCACCTCGGATGCGTTGCCCGCAATGCGGCGCACGCTCTCAACCACGCCGCCAGCGGCGATCTCGCCCGCCAGCAAGCCGATGCGCGCCAGACGTTCGAGACGCCCGCTGGGCACCCGCGACTGGCGGCGCGACTTGCCGTTGCCGTTCCCGTCTCCCATTGCCGACTGGCCTACGCTGCGGCGCTCGGGCGCTGCGAGAAGGCCGCATACCAGCGCACGAGATTGGGGCCAGGCATGAGATCGACCTCAGCCATCTCGGCCAGCTTGAACGTGGCGAAGAGCGTGCAGTCGGCGATCGTCGGCTTCGTACCGGCGACGAAGGGATGGTCGCCGATCTCGTCGTTCAGCACCGCCAGCGGCCGCGGCAACGCAGCGCGGGCCGCGTCGGCGATGGCCGGGTTCGCGATCGCACCGGGCAGCGGGGCCTTCGTTGTGTGAAAGAGCCGCCCCAACGAAGCCAGCACCGAGTTGGTTGCGATTTGCTCCAGCCGGCGGACCTGCGCGCGCTCCAGCGGCGTCGCGCCGATCATCGGCGGATCCGGGTGCAGCTCTTCGAAGTATTCGATGATCGCGAGCGATTCCGTGAGACACGTTCCATCGTCGAGCTCGAGCACGGGCAAGGCGCCGAGCGGACTCTTCGCGAGAAACTCGGGCGTACGCTGCTCACCCTGCACGAGATTCACCCCAACGAGGGGAACCTCGATGCCCTTTTCCGCCAGGTAGACGCGAAGCTTGCGCGGATTCGGCGCGAATGGAAAGTCGTAGAGCTGCATCGGCTCGCTCCCGAGCAGTGGTGGACAGCGGGCACGCACTCGAACGTAGCGCGCTCGCCAGATCGCGAGCCCGCGGCGCCGGCGATCAGGAAGTCTGAGCCTCGAGGGCGGCGCGCCGTTCGCGCGTGGAGAGCACGCGCCGGGCATAGCCGACGGGGATCGGATCGCCCGCCGTGAGGCGGCGCCCGATGGCACCCGGACCCCAGTTATAGGCCGCCAGCGCCGTCGGCCACTGACCGAAGCGGTGCCGCAGCTCGGCGAGGTACGCGATGCCGAGACGTACGTTGACGACCGGATCGAAGAGCGTGCGCGGGCCGTGCCAGGGCTGGCCGTAGCGACGCGCCAGCGCTTCACCGGTGCCGGGCAGGATCTGCATCAGCCCCATGGCGCCTGCCGACGAAACCGCGAACGCGTCGAATTGGCTCTCGACCTCGATCACGGCCAGCACGAGATCCGGCGCCAGACCGAAGCGCGCAGCCTCGCTGCGGACCGCGTCGGCGAGGCGAGCGACCTCGTTGGGAGTCAGGCTCCGGGCCCGAGCCAGCAGCCGGGCCTCCACCACATCGAGCACGGGCTCGGCGGCGGGCGCCTCCTGGCTGGACGGCTGCGGCGCCGCCTCCACGACGGCCGGCAGCGGAGCGGCCCCGACAGCGGGCAGGCTCGCAGGCTCCTGCGTGAACTGGCAGGAGAGCAGGCTGATGGCGAGAGCAGCGAGGCTCAACGCGCTCTGGCGCTGTGGATGCATGGCCTGGGGGGCCTCCTGGGCGGACGGGTCTCGTCAATCGCGGGAACCGGTCTCACCCCTGTCACCGACCCGGGGTCGGATTGCGCAGCAGGGTAGACGCAGCCCCCACCCAGTCAACAGCAGGGCTGTAACCTACTGAAAACCAAAGTTTTTCACGGATTCCCCCGGGTGCCGATGGCGCGCAGGCGCTCCAATAGCTCGGCCCCTTCGAGATCGGCCAGCGGCAGCGCCAGGAAGGCACGGATGCGCTCCTCCAGCTGCTCGTAGGCCCGCTCGAACGCCTCGCGCAGCGCCGACTCCGGCCCCTCGACGGCCGCGGGATCGGGTAGGCCCCAATGCGCGGTGGTCGGATGCCCCGGCCAGATGGGGCAGCTCTCGCCGGCGGCGGCGTCACAGACGGTAATGACGCAGTCCAGCGACGGCGCGCCGGCTGCGGCGAACTCACCCCAGCTCTTGCTGCGCAGACCCTCGGTCGCATGCCCGCGCTCGGCGAGCAGCCGCAACGCCATCGGGTGCGGCGCCGGCTTCGGCTGGCTGCCGGCGCTGTAGGTCGCGAAACGCCCCTGCCCCAGCTCCCGCAGCAGACACTCGGCGAGGATGCTGCGCGCCGAGTTGCCGGTGCACAGGAAGAGCACGCCGACCGGTCCCCCGCCTTCGACCATCGGGCAAGGATCCCACACGCGGGAGCATCCCGCGCGAGGGATCTCCCACTTGTGCCGCCCGCGGGAGTACCCTGACCGGCGCCAGCCGCAGAAACCACAGGGGAGGCAAGCATGGCCGGAAGCACACCCGGAGCCATCGTCGTCGGAACTGGATTCGGGGTTCTCACCCACCTGCGCGCGCTGCGCGCCGCAGGGTTCGAAGCCAGGGCTCTCGTCGGGCGCGACCCCGAGAAGACACGCGACCGCGCCGCGCAGTGCGACGTGCCGGTCGGGCTCACGTCGCTCTCCGAGGCGCTCGAGCTAGCGGATGTCGACGCCGTCACCATCGCCACACCGCCGCACAGCCACTGCGCCATCGCCCTCGAGGCCATCGCCGCCGGCAAGCACATCGTCTGCGAGAAACCCTTCGCGCGCAACGCCGAAGAAGCGCAGCGCATGCACGACGCCGCCGAGGCCGCGGGTGTGATCCACCTGATGGGCAACGAGTTTCGCTTCGCCACCGGCCAGGCACTGGCCACCCGCGCAGTGCGAGCCGGCGAGATCGGCGAGCCGCGCCTCGCCACATTCTTGTTTCAGATGCCCTCCCTTGCCGACGCGTCGGCAGAGGTGCCCGCATGGTGGAGCGAGGCCAGCGAAGGCGGCGGCTGGCTCGGCGCCTACGCCTCCCACGTGATCGACCACATGCGTTGCATGCTAGGCGAGTTCACAGGATTGAGCGCATCGTTGCAGGTCGTATCGGAGCGCCCGTGGACGGCCGACGACAGTTACACGATCCACTTCCGCACCGAGTCGGGTGCCGAGGGTGTGCTGCAGAGCAGCGCCGCTGCGCGCGGCCCCTTCGTCGCGTGCTCGCGCGTCGTCGGCTCCCAGGGAACCCTCTGGATCGAAGGCGACAACGTCCACGTCGCCGACAAGGCCGGCGAGCGCCAGCTCGACCTGCCCGACGACCTCGTGCTCGCGCCGCCGAGTCCGCCCCCGGGCGAGCTTCTCCACACCGCCTACGACATGCTCCACTCGATGGGCATCGACCTCGCGCCCTTCACCCGCATCTTCGAGGTACTGGCGGCGCGCATGCGCGGCGAGCCGGGCGTCACCGACCCGGCTCCGGCAACCTTCGCCGACGGCCTGGCGGTGCAGAAGGTGCTCGACGCGGTTCGCCTCTCAGCGGCAGAACGGCGCTGGGTGGCGATCGAATAGCTAGCCGGTCTTCCAACGCGGTTGGTAGGCCAGCGCCAGGTTGAGGATGCGCTGGAGAAGCTGCGGATACTGGATGCCGGCCTTCTCGGCGGAATCGGCGAAGTCTTCGTCGCTGGCGATGTCCGGCGTGGCGTTCGCCTCGATGACGGTTACCTCGTCTTGCGGCGTGACGCGCAGGTCGAGCCGCGCGTAACCCGAGAGGCCTAGCTCGCGGTAGACCCGTCGGGCCACACGGTCGATGCGCTTGGCGAGCGGCGGAGACAGGTTCTGGGCTGCGCCCGTCGTGAGTCCGACGCGCTTCTGGTACTCGAGATCGAACTTGGCACGCGCGGTGGCGATGGGCAGGCTGCCCTCCGGCAAGGACTTGAAGCTGAGCTCCCAGGGCGGCAGCGTCGTCAAACGATCGTTGCCGAGCACGCTCACGGTCAGCTCGCGGCCCTCGATGTACTCCTCGGCGAGGGCGTCGCTGCCGACACTTTCGTGGATGAAGGCCACCCGCTCGCGCAGCTTCACCGCATCCGACACGACAGAGGCCTGGGAGATGCCGAGAGAGGCCTCTTCGTCGACGGACTTCACGATCAATGGAAAGCTCAGCCCCGCAAGTCCGCGCACCAGCCGCCCGCGCGGAAAGACCGCGAAGCGCGCCGTGGGAATGCGGTGATGCAGCAGGATCTTCTTCGAGAGCGCCTTGTCCCTCGAGAGCTGGATGCCGAGCGAATTGCAGCCGGTGTAGGGAACGCGCAGCAGCTCCAGGTAGCTCACCACGTGGGCCTGATAGGCACCGACGTCCTGGAACTCCATCAACAGGTTGAAGACCACGTCCGCTTCCCAGCCTTCGACGAGGCGTCGGATCGGCATGAGATCGTGGGAGACGCCGAGCACGTGCACCTGGTGTCCGAGCTTGCGCAGCGTGTCCGACACCGCGAACTCGGTCTTGAAGGGCTGCATCTGCTTCGGCGTGAGCCCTTCGACCGATTCGGGCGGAACCAGATCCTCATGAGCCAGCACGACGACGCGCAACTGCTTCATCGAAAATATTCCCGGTGGCGCATGCGCTGGATGCGCGCGGTGTGCAGCGTCACCAGGATGGCCGCACCCTCGCTCGTCTCGCGCTCGGAGTGCGCCAGGCGCAGGCCGAGTTCACGGCTGCGCCAGATGAGTCCCTTCAGCACCTCGTCGACGACGAAGGGCCGCTGCCCCGTCCAGTTGGCGACGAGCCGGCGCAGCTCGACGCGGCGCTCGCGCAGGAACGCAGACGCCGAGCGCCGGCCGCCAGCGCTGCCGAAGAGCCGCTCGAGGTCGCGATCGTAGATGGCGTAGTCCTCCTCACCGTAGTGACGTTTCTTGCGCTCATAGTAGTCGCGCAGGGTGAGCCGCAGACCCGGTAACGAATCGGGGCGTGCGCGGGAGCGCACCGACGGCGGCTGATCGGCGATCTCACGCATCAGCGCATCCACGAACTCGAGCTTGCGCAGCGCCGGCCAGCCCCGGTAGCGAGCGCGCCAACGCCCGCGAGAAGCCAGCCACACCGCAAAGGTCTCGGCGAAATCCTCGATCGGGTGGCTCTGAGCGTACCAGTCGTCGAGGTTGTCGACGTAGTCGCGACTGCCGGGCTTCGGCACGTAGGTCGCGGTGTAGGGGGTAGATGCGCGGCCGAAGTGCTCGCGCCAGCACTTGCGCCGGTGCAGGCGATAGGCCGTATCGAGGGCATGGCCGGTCTCGTGGCGCAGGAGCTTCATGCACCACGCATGGCTACCGCCCTCGGCGTCGAACATGTTGCGACGCTCGAGGCGCTGGAGCTTGGCGTGCGCCAGGTAGAAGGGCAGAGCGAAGCCGGGCACACCGTGGGGCGAGAACCAGTCGGTGGAGAGCCAGACGCTCGGCCGGAAACGCAGGCCCGCGCGCTCGAGCTCGCGCCCGAGCTGCTCGACCCGGGGCTGGAGGGGGCTGCCCTCGACGCGCAGGCCCAGGCGCCCGAGGCGCACGTCGAGAAGCGCCTCTTCGGGGAGCGCCTCCCACCAGAGCCCCGTCCGTCTGCGTCTCGATCCTTTGCGCGCCACGCGGCCACGGACCCTAGCATCCGGCGCCGGGGCGTGGGAGGCACGAGCGGCATTGCGCGGCTGGCGACCCCGGGGTTCATGAGATGCTCGCTAGAACGTGATGTGCGCGAGGAGCTGCGGGCGCCAGCTGGCAATGACCCGGCGCACGTAGACGCGGGTCTCGGCCGGAATGCGACCGCTCGACACCCGCGCCGGCCCGGCGTTGTAGGCGGCGATGGCCTCGGGCCAGCGCCCGAATTCGAGATAGAGATCGCGCAGATAGCGCGTGCCGGCCAGCACGTTCTCCCGCGGCTCGTAGGGACATACGACCCCGAGCTTCGCCGCCGTCTGCGGCATCAGCTGCATCAGGCCGATGGCTCCAACGCGGGAGACTGCATCCGGGTCGAAGTTGCTCTCGTGGCGGATCACGGAGCGCACGAGTTTGGGCTCGACGCCATAGCGCAAGCTGGCGTCGCGCACGGCGGTGTCGATGCGCGACCGGAGCCCATATTCCGTGAGTCGCCACCAGCGGCTCCCACTGCAGACGTCGCGGGCCGGGCGCGCGGCACGAGCGGCGCGCACGGCTCCGGGATCCGCGATCGCCTTCAGCGCGGCGAGCCGCCGCGCGATCAGCTCGTCGCCACCGGCCGCATTGGGAAGCGACAGCGCGATGGCCAGGAGAACCCCCTGACCGCGCCTCATGCGGCCCCTCCCCGCGCAATCCGACCGAGATCGAAGCGCGCATCGAGGGGTAGGGAGCTTCCGTCGCGGCGCACGGCGGCTTCGACTCGCAGCTGCACGCCGCCGCCGGGCCCGCGCTCGTAACGACCGCGAATCTCGCGCACGCCAGCGCGGGGCTCGCGCTTCTCATCGAGCGCCTGAGCCAGCCCACCGAAGAGCCCCGCATCGATGCGGCGCGGCAGCAACATCATCACGCTGGCCCGCTCGCCGAAGCGTTCCTTTGCCGCTGCGGCGAGCGGGCGCAGGCCGGGCTCCCCCGTGTAATCGCGCGCTCGCGGCGAATAGCCGGCGCCGAGATCGAAGTCGACGATCGCCCGGGATTCGAGTTCGATGGCACCGACGATCTCACGTCGACGCACCACGACGAAGCGCGCGCCGAGCGCGGACATGGCGCGTGCGTACGCGGCGAACGATGGAAAGGCGTCGTAGTCGAACGAGAGCGCCGGAAAGCTGCCGTCGCCGTCGAGCAGCGCCGAGCCCCGCGCGATCTCCGTCGCGCCCACATCGCGAAGCTCGGGTTCCGGCTCGCGCGCGGGCTCGGGTCCGGGTCCGACCTCAGGCTCGATCTCGGGCTCCGCCTCGAGCGGCGTTGCCGGTCGATCGACGGCCGGCGGCGGGTCGGGCACCACGGGCCACACCCGCGCCAGCCGCTCCGATGCGGGCGCCGGGTCGTGGGTGCCGGCCACGATCACGCCCGCGAGCGCCACGAGGAACCAGACACCGACTGCGGCGTGGCAGATCGGGGGCAGCCAACGCCTCACCGCTCGGGCTCCACCCGCTCGTAGATCGCGAGCATGCGCCGGATCAGCCCTGCCCAGGCCTCCTGATCGACCATCCCGCCCGCCACGGCCACAGCCTCCGCGGCGCCCGGCGCTGCGTCGTACACGGCATCGCCGTCGGCTGGACCTTCGAGAAACGGCAGCTCCGCCACCGGCTCGAGCCGTGCCTCCTCGATCACCACCTCCGCCGCAATCACGGTTTCGGGTTCCGGCTCCGGGGCCGGCTCTGGCGCGGCGGCCGAAGCCTCGACCAGCGCGGCGGCCAGCGCGCTCGCCTGCTTCACGACGGGTGCGACCTCTCGTTTCACCTCCGCCAGCGTGGCCCCCGCAGCTGCAGCCACCTCGCGCACTCGTTCGACGGCGGGCTCGAGCTCCGCGACCGCCGGCGCATCGCCCTCCGGAGGCGGGCCATGCCAGGCGACGGCACCCGCCAGCAGCCCGAAAGTGACCAGAACCGAAAACACCGCCCTCACCATCATTTCGCACCCTCCTTCGCGGCGTCATAGGCGAGCTGGATGTCGTGGACGCCCGCCTCGTGTGCTGCACCGATCACGCGCGTCAGCGGAGTCTGCTCCGAGCGCACCACCAGCGCGGCCGGCGGCTCCGCCGCCAGCCGCGCCGCCAGCGCGTCGAGCGCGATGGGCTCGCTGTCGTAGAACGCCTCGACACCGCCCGGCGACGCGCGCAACACCACCTCGACACTCGCGAGATCCATGCCGGTCGCGGCATCCGACACGAGGCGCGGCAACTCGACCGGCACCGTCACCTCCCGACCGAAGCGCGCATTGACGAGCGCCAGCGTCAGGCAGAAGAGAAGGCACGCCAACACATCGATGAAGTAGAGCCCGAGCGCCATCGGCGACGCGGAGCTCATCGCGGCCTCGCCTTCGCCCACACGCCAACCAGCGCAATCGCAAATCCCACGAAACTCGAGCGCAGCGCCGCGCCGAGTGCGTGGACCAGCGGCCCGGGCTCCAGCTCCTCGGGCGAGATGCCGACGAAGCCGCGCACCATGCCGCTGATCGTGCCGAGCAGCCCGAGCAGCAGGGCGGACTCCACTGCGGGATCGAGCCAGACGGGCGGCTCGTCGAGCGGCGTCCCGGCCAGGTGGCCGGCGAGCCTCTGGAGCGCCAGGCTGAAGATGGCAGCGGCCAGACAGAACTGGGGAACGAACACCCAGCCCACGGACTCCACCGCCGCGACGAAGCCGGCGAGCACGCGTTCGAAGAGCACACCGGCGCCGGCACTGGCACCCGTGCCGACGAGCCACAGCAGCGGCAGCGCCAACAGCCCCACCAGCGCGAGACCGACGAAGCTAGCGCGAGCCGACACGCCGACCGCGACTCCGGGAAGGCGCCTTCGCGACCACCGGAACCGTCTCCACGAAGAGCTCGCGCAGGCCCACGTCGAAGCCCGCGCGCTCGAGCACCGATACGACGACGGCATTGGCGTACTCGTCGGGCAGGCGCTGTGCCAGCCGCCAGCCCACCAGCTCGTCGCGACCGACCCGCACCGACACGTCGCAGGAGGTGAGCCACGCCTCTCGCTGCAGCAGCTCGAAGACGGATTCGTCGATGGCCGACTGCGGCGCGCCGCGCAGGGTGCGCCGCAACACCTCGGTCTTCCATTCCCGATGCTCGCCGCGCCATTCGCGGCAAGACGGGGTATCCGCCTGGGCGCCGGCGCCCAGCAGCAGGCCGGCAAGCAGCCCGGCACACGCAAGTCTCGTCGATAACGTTCGATTGATTCCCATCATGTCGGACCTCTCCATTGCGGTGCGGCACCAGCCTCAGTGGCGGTGACTGCCGTCGGCGAAATACTCGAGGCGCCCGAGGGCAGCGCTATCGCGCGCCAGGCCGACGCCCCCACCTGCTCCCGAGGGCAGGCCCAGCGTCCGGCTCACCACGGCGCCGAGGTCCTGCCAACCTTGTGACTTGCCATCTCCCGAGAGCAGAGCGCCGAGACCGATGGCGTCGCCGCCAGCGAAGAGCGAGTCGAGACGCTGCGCCAGCTGCCGCTCGATCAACATGTCGAGCAGCCGCCGCACCGAGCGCTTCTCCGCGGCGAGCTGGTTGCTGCGCGCCTGAAAACGCGCGTACAGCCCCTCTACCCGGCGGGCGAACATCAGCGCACCTTCCGGCCCGAGCTCCGACAGCGGAATGTCCAAGGAGCCGTGGGAGGCCCAGCTCGCTTGCAGCACGGCACCCGCCGTCGCCGCTTCTTCTTCGCGTTCGAGGCGTTCGGCCAGCCGACCCGTGGCCGACGCCACGCCCTGGAACTGATCGGCGAGAAACTCCTTGCGCTCGGCAGGCGTATCCTTTTGCCCGCTTCCCGCATCCTTGGCAACCCGGATCAGCTCGCGGGCATCGGCGCGCATGCGCACCACCGCGCCCTCGATCGAGTGCAGCCCGGCCTCCTGGGCCTCGAGTCGCGCCGAGTAGGCTTCGACATAGTCGACCAGCGCCTCGGCGGCTTCCTGCTCGGAGGCCGCGGTGTCCACGCTCTCCTTCGCCGTCACGAGCTTCTGGTCATAGCGCTCGACGACGGGCTTCATCTCCGACTCGGCTTCGCGGATCTCCTCCTGCGATTCGAGAATGCGGCCCATCAGCTCGGGAATCTGTTCGATCGCGCGCTCTCGCGGCGCGGCCGCCGCGGCGAGCGGCACGCAGGCGAGTGCGATCACACAGCCGTTCCCGAAATTGCAGCACATGCGGAGGGTGCGCAGCATGACCATTACTCCTTCGCCGCAGCGCGCAGGATCGGATGCACTGCCGACGGCACGCGGAAGGGCGGAATCGGGCGATCGCCGGCAAGGGCGCCCATCGCGAGCAAGGTGTTCACTCGAGCCGCTCCGTGCAGGAGGCGAGCTCGCCGAGCTTGCGTGCCTGGAGCCACGCCGTGCACTCCGCCGTGGTGGCCTTGCGTTCCATCGGCAGCACGCCGCAGCGGCGCGCGCCGTTCGCGGCCTCGCGGAAGCGCTGCGCCGCCAGCACGAAGTCCCTGCTGCGGTATAGCGAGAGCCCGGAGTCGACATCCGCGCGCATCTGTGCCGCCTCGGCGGCGTTGGTGGCCAAGCCGCGAGGCGGTGGCGTCTCACACGCGACCGGGAGCATGAGGGTCGCGACCGCTGCGACGGTCGCGACCCCCGGCCAGCGCTGCGCCACCCCACTCGCTCTCCTCCCCCCGGTAGAAGTTCGCCAAAGCGGCGTGCCGGCACGTTCCATGTCGAGGTCTCCTTCGACCTCTGACACGGCGTTGCAGCGAGCCACTCAACACCACTTGCTGGGGCGCGGGCCCGGGGAGGGACTGGCAAGCCGAATTTCGGGCGCACCCATCCCAATCGCGTGGGACGAGCATGGAGCGAAGGCGTCGAGTGGGCTCCTAGTTGCCGCCTGCGCCGCCGTGGCGGCGGGCCTTGTCGGCACCGCGATCGACCTGCTCGAGCGCCGTGTCGCACCTCGCCGAGGCATCCGTCGGCAGCAATGCCAACCCACC